>NVUS02000157.1 GCA_002402005.2 OCS116 cluster bacterium
GGTAAATCTATGCCGACTTGCACCAAACCAAAATAGATGAGAAATAATTGCAGCAATAAGGGCGTGCCCATAAACAACCAAGCAAAAAACTTGACGGGGTAGCGCACTAGCCAGTGCCCATATAGTGCAATGACGGCAAATAACACCCCGCCCACAAGGCTTATGGCGGCCGCCACTAAAGTGATGGAAATTGTCCACATTGCGCCGATGAGTATCAAATCTAAAAACTCGGGCACTACATTAAAATCTAAACCCATTTTTGCCTCCTCTTATTTAATTTGCGCTTTGCGATCGAGCCAACTTACCAACAGGCTGGTGACATAGATGAGCGCCAAATAAATGACACCTGCCAGAAAGAACATTTCGAACGGTTTGTAAGTTGAACCTATATAACGTTGGGCGGTGTAGGTTAACTCGACAACTGAAATGGCTGAAACCAAGGCTGTGGCTTTAATTTGCGCGTTGATGTTCACGCCGAGTGGCCTGATCATTAGCCTTGCGGCTTGCGGTAAAACAACTTTAATTAGCGTTTGGATTTTGCTCATGCCCAATGTACGGGAAGCCTCCACTTGGCCTTTATCGACAGCGATGATTGCGCCACGTATGGTTTCGGTCATATAAGCGCCGATGTTAATGCCGAGGCCAATGACACCCGCCTCGAAAGCATCGAGATTAATGCCGACTTGCGAGCCGCCATAATATAGAATGAATAGTTGAATGAGCGCGGGTGTGCCGCGAATGACGCTGACATAAGTTGCGCCTATAAATCGAATGTATTTATTGGCTGAAAGTCTGGCTGCTGCACCAAATGCACCGCATATTAGCCCCAATATAACGGTCATCACCGCCAATTGGATGGTGATGATAGTGGCTTCCAAAAAATAAGGATAGACGCGTAACATTAAGTCTATATCCATTTTACATTCCTATCTTTATTTTCTAGTGAGATGCTCAAACGATGGTTTCATCGTTTGAGCTGATTGATATTAACGGATGTCTGCGCCAATCCATTCTTCGGCAATGGCAGTATATGCGCCATCGGCTTGCATGGCGTCTAATGCGTCTTGCATGGCGGCCAATAGTTTTGGGTTGCCTTGGCGGATGGCAATGCCTGCGCTGTCAGCTGTGCCAGAAAGACTAGATGTATCTAAGGCTGAAACCGCAATGCCGTTTTTTTGAATGGCAAGAAGCACAGGGATGTCATCACTTACGATGGCGTCGATGCGGCCATTGTCTAGTTCTAGCAGTAGTTCTGGTAGGCCTTTATAGGTTTTGATTTCCCAACCGTCTTGCGTGCGTGCCCATTTTTCGTGAGTTTCGCCCAATGTGACGCCAATTTTATGACCCTTAAGCGCCGCAATGTCCGCAATATCAGCACCTTGTTTAATGAAGATAGCGCGGTTCATGCGGTAGTATGGGCCGACAAAATCTACGACTTCTTTGCGTTTGTCGGTGATGGACATTGAACCGACAATGGCATCATATTTGTTGGCGAGCAGGCCGCCAATAATGCCGTCCCAAGCGGTTGTCACAATCTCGACTTTAACGCCTAGGCGTTTGGCAATTTCTGCGCCGATGGCAGGGTCAAAGCCGACAACTTCATTGCTTTCATTAACAAAATTAAATGGCGGATATTGCCCTGTCATGGCAATGCGCATCACGCCTTTTTCTTTAATGGTGTCTAATTCATCGGCAGCTACTAGATTTGTTGCACCCATCATCATCACTGCGGCGCTGGCCACGGCTGCTGACTTTAATAATTTCTTCAATAATGTCATTATTATTCTCCCTTGTTGGTGAGCTTTTATATTTGCTCACAGTTTCATCCTGATTGCATTCATCGCTCGTAATTTAAAACTGCATGCTTTATAGTCATTAAGCAAATAAATAATCTGAATGACAATCATAGGAAAAATCTATGCTGAAGACTTACGAACAGCGTTTCCCGTGGAATTTAAACTGGAATCTTTTACGCACATTTATGGTGGTGGTTGAACAAAATGGCATCACATCTGCTGCCGATTTTTTGGGGTTGAAGCAACCCACCATATCTAGTGCGCTAAAGCAATTGGAAGAATTGGTCAATTGTAAATTGGTCGATAGGAAGCCGAATAGTTTTAAAATCACCTCGGCTGGCGAAGTTCTTTATGCTGAATGCTCCTCCATTTTTGGCGCAATATCGCAGATACCTGCATTGCTTGAGGGAATTGAAGAAGAAATCACTGGGCATATTAATATTGTTATGGCTAGCCATGTGGTTTCCAAACATTTTGATGAAATATTGGAACGCTTTAACGAGCTACACCCGAAGGTGACTTATTCTATTTCTATTGCCGAAAGCTCTGAGGTGCAAAACCAAATCGCTCAAAACCGAGCAACTTTTGGCATATGCCTAATTGGCAACAAACCGCCGCAATTGGAAATTAAAACGCTGTTTCGCGAATATTTTGGCATATATTGCGGCTCTAGACATCGCTTATTTGGCAAAAGCAACATAAATATTTCGGAATTGACGGGCGAGGACAGTGTGTCGTTTCAAACTGACATTGAAAGTGGGCCCCTGTTTTCTGTGACCAGTTTACGCGCCAGAGCGCATATGAAACCCGAATTGAAAGGCATTTCATCTAACCTGCCAGAAGTGCGGCGGATGATTATATCCAACATTGGCATAGGTGCGTTACCCGTGCATATTGCCAAGCGCGATGTCGAATTTGGTAATTTGTGGCAATTACCGCCTTATAGCAAATTGCCTACTGTTGACATTCAGCTCATTAGCAACCCAAAACGTAGCTTTAATGCCGCTGAGACCATACTTTTAAAAATGATAAATGAAATGATTGTGAATACGCCACTTCGTGAACGCGCCTATGAATAATAATGGATCATCAAGATTGGGTTAAAGCTGGCATATATTTTCCTGTCCATCAGCATAATGTCATTGCATTTGATATTTTATTTCAAAGCATGTTAAATTAGCTGGCAATGAATTGGATAAAAATATGACAAGAACAAAAAACGCACCTATTCAGCTTATAGCCAAGACGCAATGAGCTTATTCGGTGCCACTACGCGCGCGGAATGTTATAAATAATGCAGTTTTTGATATAGTTTTATAAACCGAATATTTCGATTAAGCTGTCATTGAGGTTTATAAATTTATTTTCGTCTGATATTCAAATCAGA
>NVUS02000158.1 GCA_002402005.2 OCS116 cluster bacterium
CAAGGGCAATATTTTGCCGACAATTCAAAGCAATTATAAAAATGGTCTCATCGTCGCGGGGCTTTCGTTTATTTCCTACGGTTTGTTTTTATGGGCAGCCACCCAAGCGCCCATTGCGCTCATCGCCTCAGTGCGCGAAACCAGCGTTATTTTCGCTGCCATCATTGGGGTGATTTTCCTAAAGGAAAAATTTGGGTTTTGGAAAACCCTTGCCACCTTCACTGTGCTTGCCGGCTTGATATTAATGCGTTTTTAAGTTTTTATCTGTGCCATATGCCACCATTATTTTCCCCATCATTGCTCTGTTTCTGTCATCAATATTTGAGGATTATCAATGGTCAAACGTTAAATATTTCGGCATAGCGCTCATTCTGTTTGGCAATGTCATCATCCTTGGCAAATTCAAACGCGCAAACAAATAGGCCAGTCGCACTAACTGGCCTATCAAGCATTGCTTTTATTAAGTTTATTTTGGCAGCAATACTTTGTCTACAACATGGATAACGCCATTAGATTGCATCACATCAGCAATGGTAATCAGCGATGCATTGCCGTTTTCATCCCACAACCAAAGCTCTTTGCCTTTAATCATCACGGTCAGTGTATCGCCACTCACAGTGGTTAAGTCATATTTACCACCATTCTTTTCGGCCCATTCCCACAAATCTTTAGAGGTAACGCTGCCAGACACCACATGCGCGGTGAGTATTTTTACCAGCATGGCTTTATTTTCAGGTTTAAGTAGGTTTTCGACCGTGCCAGCGGGCAGGGCATCAAAGCCGGCGTTAACCGGTGCAAACACCGTAAATGGGCCATCACTCATTAAAGTATCAACCAAACCGGCTGCTTTCACCGCAGCCACCAAGGTTGTGTGGTCTTTAGAATTCATGGCATTTTCGACAATATTCATTTTCTCATACATGGCAGCGCCGCCGACCATTGGGTTTTCTGCAAATGCGGTTGATGAAAAAGTAAAAGCCGCCAATAGAGCCAAAGGTAGGCCAGCGCGAAGTGTAGATTTGAACATTATATATCTCCCTAAAGTTATCGTGTCGTTAGTGACATGAATAGTTACGGAGAGGCTTTCGAAAAGGTTTCAAAAAAACTCAAAATAATTTTATTTTATAGAAATTGTAGTTTACCAGAGGCAATAACCGGCCCGGTCGGCGCACCCGTCGGCGAGCCCCCAAGCGGCTCTAGACTAACCGCCAGCGTACCACCATCCGCAAAAGTATCTTTCAACTCTGCCGTCACCATCACCTTGGCCGCACCATCAGCGCCCAACAATCCGAGCGAGCGCGGCACGCCATCAGCAGGTATCAACCACAGTTCGGCAACTTTGGCCGCTTGGTCTTGCGCAAACCCAGCATTGATAATCAGCGCACCGCTCTGAGTATCATATTTAGCCAAAAATGCAGGGGCATCCCCAGTTGCGGTTAAACTGGCCACCAAAACTGATGAGCCATTATTAACTTCAATGCCATTGATGATAAAGGCCATCGCCATTACCGCAACCGCGCCACTGGCGAATGACAATCCGCGCCAAAAATTTATGTTTTTCCATATAGATACTCTTTCAGGCGGCATAAGTTCTGCTTCAATCGCACTCCACACTTTGCCACTTGGCGTGGTTTCAGCAACCTCATCCAGCAATGGCAACAGGCGCAATTGCCAATCTTCCACCAAATTCCTAAACTCTAAATCATTATCAAAACGCTTTTCAGCCAACTGCTTGGCTTTGCCTTCCAGCAAGCCCATGGCATATTCGCTAGCCAAAACTTCGTCTTTATCGCTTAAATCATTTGTCATGCGTCAAACACTCCTTCAGCAATAAAAGGCTACGTCTCACCCATGTCTTAGCGGTATTTAATGGTATTTTTGCACGCTCAGCAGTTTCTGCATAAGACCAACCGTTTAAGTAAATCTGCTTCACAACAATTGCATGCTTATCATCCAGCTCATCCAAACACCCCACCACACGTTTATATTCACTATTGGCAATGGCCGCGGTTTCGGGCGAGGGTAGACCATCTTGCAAATCCAACATGTTATCTATATTCTGCGCATTGGGTTTGCGGCTTCTATAAGCATCAATCGCTTGGTTGCGCGCAATGGCTGCCAACCAAGTTATCCCATTTGCTTTGCCGATAGAAAATTGCACTGCCTTATTCCAAACTTTCACATAAGTTTCCTGCAATGCCGCCTCGGCATCGCCTCTGTCATTTAAGATACGTAAGCAAATGCCAAAAAGTTTCGCCTTGCTTCGCTCGTAGAGGATTTTAAACGCCTTGCGGTCTTTCAGCGCAACACGGGCAATCAATTCAGCAATTTCATCCTGTTCAGTCATATAACTCAAATATAGCTAACGATCTCATCATAACATTCTGGCGTTCTTTTAAAATGAACGCAATTGATATTTAATTTTTGTGCCGCAATGATGTTATATTCCATGTCATCAATAAATACACTTTGTTCGGCCTTAATGCCAAATCTGTTGAGCGTATATTCAAATATTTCTAGGTCAGGCTTGACCATTTTAATCTCGGCAGAAATAACAATATCCGCAAAATAATTAAAAAACTCCCGACCTTTTAAATAATCATATGTATCATGAGACATATTGGATAGACCATAAACCCCATGCCCATCTTTATGTAGTGTTTGCAACAATGCGGCCGAACGCTCAATGGTCAGCAAAGACAGCTTCATCTGCTCAATACAATATTCCACTGTCTCTTGGCTCATGCCACTGCGCGCAGATACATCAGCAATCACGTCAACCAAGTTTTTAGTGCCTTTGTCCATCGCCAACCAATCAGCATGGCCAAACAATTCAGTTTCAATATGCTGTTTCTCACGGTCACTAATCTCATAGCCAGCAATAAACCGGTCTGGGTTCCAATCTACGAGCACATTGCCCAAATCAAATATAAAATTCATTTATTCTTCCCTTTAGCATCTTGCCACAAAGCTTCAAGCTCATCCAAACTTGCATCCCTAAAATGCCTATTCTGTGTTTTCAATGCGTCCTCTATAAGGTTAAACCGTGATATAAATTTGTCATTAGTACTCTGCAGCGCCGCATCACAATCCAACCCCAAATGCCGGCCATAATTAACCAAGCTAAATAACAAATCACCGAATTCAGCTTGCTGTTTGACTTTGTCACCCGCTTCAACCTCGGCGTAAAACTCATTTAGTTCTTCATCAATCTTATCTTTCACTTGTTCAACGTCAGGCCAATCAAAACCAACAGTCGCCGCCTTGTTTTGCAGTTTTTGTGCATGCTTCAACGCCGGAAAATGCGGTATTTCATCCAACAAATGCCCGTCACGTTTTGGTTTAGCAGCTTTTTCTTCATCTTTAATCCGCTGCCACAACCCGTCCGTCAGCTCAATCACTTCACCATTCTCATTGGCAAATACATGTGGATGCCGGCGGATCATTTTGTCGCATATATTCCACACCACTTTGTCAAAATCAAACAAGCCCATATCTTCGGCAATCTGCGCGTGAAACAATGGCTGCAGTAACAAATCACCCAATTCCTCAGCCAATTCGTCATAATCCTGTTTATAAATGGCATCAACCACCTCATAGGCTTCTTCCACGGTGTAGGCACCAATGCTCTTAAAATCCTGTTCTAAATCCCACGCGCAACCGGTCACCGGCCGGCGCAATTCGCGCATAATGTAGCGCAGCCCGTTCATATCATATTTCACGGGTGGTTTTGGCGGTGTTTTATCCATGTTTAAGCCTTTGATTCCAGCTGCACAACTTCATAACCCGCAGCTTGTATGGCCGATATAATGAGCTCAGCATGCTCAGCATTGCGGGTCTCTAACATCAAATCTATCGATGCCCCTTTGGCCGGCACATCTAAAAATGTCCGTCTATGTATCACTTCTAAAATATTGGCCCCAAGCTCACCGGTTAAGGCTGAAATTTCGGCCAAAACCCCCGGATGATCAGAGATTCGAATGCGTAAATTAATGATGCGGCTCGAGCGTTCAAGCTCACGAAACAAAATAGACGCCAACATCCGGCTGTCAATATTCCCACCGGTAATCACCAAACCAACATTCTTGCCTTTAAACCGTTCTGGTTGTTGCATAATGGCCGCTAGCCCCACAGCCCCGGCGCCCTCGGCTACATTCTTCAAATTCACCAATAGTTGATTGACCGCTTGCTCAATCTCATCTTCTTCAACCACAATGATGCTCGAGACATGTTTGCGCACAATGTCCACTGTACGGTCGACCACATTTTTAACCGCAATGCCCTCGGCCAATGTATGGCCATGGCAATCCACCTTCACGCCATTTAATGCATTGCGCATGGTTGGGTAAAGCCCGGCTTCCACCCCAATGATTTCAATGTCTGGTTTGATGGCTTTGGCCGCAATCGCAATGCCCGAAATAAGCCCACCACCACCAATAGGCACCACCAAAACATCCAAATCAGGTACATCTTCAAGCATTTCGATGCCAATCGTGCCTTGCCCGGCAATCACCTTATCATCATCAAATGGGTGCACCAAAGTCAAACCTTCGTTCTTCACCAACTCGTTCGTCACCTTCTGGCAATCGGCCAAGGTTTCGCCATCCAATACAATCCGCGCGCCATAGGCCTCTGTCTGCTCAATCTTCACAAAAGGCGTGGTCGCCGGCATCACAATGGTGGCCGCAATGCCAAGCCGCTGTGCATGGTAACCCACTGCCTGTGCGTGGTTACCCGCACTCAGCGCCACAATGCCACCATCGCGTTCAGCTTGAGTGAGGCTTTCAATCTTCACCAAAGCACCACGGGCTTTAAAACTGTTGGTGCGCTGCAAATTCTCGTATTTTATATGAATTTTTGCTTCGGTCTGGTTGGAAAGTCGCCGCGAATAAAGAAACGGTGTGCGCACAATGGTTGAGTTTTTAATCAACTCATTGGCTTGCTTTATATCATCAAATGTCACTGTCATATCATACCCAATCTATAATAATGCCTCCATAGAATAGTATTTCATCAGAAAATGCAATATCCTACTTTGGCCTACGCAAGATTCTTGCGTGACCGATAAAAATAATTGATACATTTAGATTCGACTTGTCAGCTTGAATCATTCATTATCGCCAAACTTAACACTCACTAATTATGGCAAGGATTGGCTGATGAGCAATTTAAATGTAAGTTTTCTAGGCTTAGGCGTTATGGGCTATCATATGGCGGGCTATCTAGCCAAAGCCGGCCACAATGTAACAGTTTATAACCGCACCTTTGCCAAAGCCGAAAAATGGGTTGCCGAATTTGGCGGCAATGCTGCCAAAACCCCAGCCGATGCCGCCAAAGGCGCCGATATGGTATTCGCCTGCGTGGGCAATGATGATGATTTACGCTCCGTCACAACCGGCGAGGGCGGTGCGTTCGAAACCATCAAACAAGGCGCTATCTTTGTTGACAATACCACGGTAAGCGCCGCGGTTACCTGCGAGCTTTATGCTGCTGCCAAAGCCAAAGGCGCAGCCTTTATCGATGCCCCGGTATCTGGCGGCGAGGCCGGCGCAATCAATGGCAAACTCACCGTTATGTGCGGCGGCGATCAAGATATTTTTGACCAAGCCGAGCCGGTTATTTCGCTCTATGCACAAAAAGTCAAATATCTTGGTGCATCCGGCAATGGCCAGCTGACCAAAATGGTCAACCAAATCTGCATCGCCGGCATATTGCAAGGCCTAGCCGAAGGCATTAATTTCGCCCAAAAAGCCGGCTTAGATGTTGAAGATGTGATTGAGACCATCTCCAAAGGCGCAGCCCAAAGCTGGCAGATGGAAAACCGCTACAAAACCATGAATAAAGATGATTATGATCTCGGCTTTGCCGTTGATTGGATGGTTAAAGATTTAGACATTGTGCTCGGCACAGCCAAAACCTTCAATGTCGCCATGCCGGCCACCGCCACCATCACCGAATACTACCGTGATGTGCAAAATATGGGTGGCAATAGATGGGATACATCTAGCCTGCTCAAACGCCTACAATCATTTGATAAATAGGTAAAAAAATATGGAATGGCAAGACAATGGCTATGTAATTTCGACCAAAAAGTTTGGCGAAAACTCAGTCATTCTCGATGCCTTCACCCGCGAACGTGGCCGCTTCCAGGGCATGGTCAAGGGCGGCATGGGGCGCACTAAACGCAGCGTTCTGCAAGCCGGCAACTATGTCAAACTCACATGGCGCGCACGGTTGGAAGACCAACTGGGGCAATATCAAGTCGAGGCCATAAAACTCAATACCGGCTATATATTGTCGTCAAAACTCGCACCCCTAGGCCTATCGTTACTGTGCGAATTGCTAAAAAAACTACCCGACCGCCAAGCCTATACACAATTATACGATGGCTTTGAAACAGTTTTAGAGCATCTAATCGAAGATGAAAATTGGCTACCCTTACTCATCAAATGGCAAGTCGGGTTTTTACAACAAATGGGCTATGGGCTAGATTTAAACCAATGTGCCGTCACCGGCACAACCGAAAATCTCACCTATATCTCACCCAAAACGGGTAGGGCGGTGTGCGAAGCTGTTGGCCTGCCCTATAAAGGCAAATTATTCACCATTCCACCGTTCATAATTGGCGATTTCGAACAAGAAATCACGCCAGATCACCTGTTCGAGGGCATGAAAATCACCGAATATTTCATTAAAAAACACATATATGATGTGCAGAATCTACCCTTCCCCGAAGCCCAAAAACTACTCATTGACCGGGTTTTTAAAATGACCCAAACCGCCACATAAGCCCTAAAACGCAAGAATTCTGTTCATTTATCCATTT
This sequence comes from OCS116 cluster bacterium, assembly GCA_002402005.2. GTDB lineage: Bacteria > Pseudomonadota > Alphaproteobacteria > Rhizobiales > OSC116 > OCS116. Next base: position 6,827 of record NVUS02000158.1, read on the forward strand.
CACACTATAAAATAGTTTAAAAAAATGGTTAATTCAACCAATGAGCAACGACAATGACACAACCGAATCAGATGACCCTCTCGCAACCCGCGTAAACCTGCGCGAGGCGCTCGAAGAGCGCTATCTGGCATATGCGTTGTCAACCATCATGCACAGAGCCTTGCCCGACATTAGAGACGGCATGAAACCCGTGCACAGACGCTTGCTCTATGCCATGCACAAACTTAAGCTCGACCCAAAATCTGGCTTTAAAAAATGCGCCCGTGTGGTTGGCGATGTCATTGGTAAATACCATCCACATGGCGATCAATCAGTTTATGATGCCTTGGTGCGCTTGGCGCAGGAATTTGCCGTGCGCTATCCATTGGTCGAAGGGCAGGGCAATTTTGGTTCTGTCGATGGCGACAATGCCGCCGCCATGCGTTATACAGAATCGCGCATGACCGAAGTGGCCAGCCGCCTGCTTGAAGATTTAGATCAAGACACAGTCGACTTCCGCCTCACCTATGATGGCGAAGAAGAAGAACCAATGGTGCTACCCGCCAATTTTCCCAATCTGCTTGCCAATGGTTCAACCGGCATCGCTGTGGGCATGGCGACCAACATCCCACCACATAATGTAGCCGAAATTTGTAGCGCCGCATTGCACCTCATTAAACACCGCACCGCCTCAGTCGAAACCCTGATGAAATATATGCCAGGGCCAGACCTACCCACTGGTGGTGTGATCATCGAGCCACATGCAAACATCCTCAAAGCCTATGTAACCGGCCGTGGCAGCATCAGGGTGAGGGCAGCTTGGCACAAAGAAGAATTAGGTCGTGGCGGCTATCGCATCGTCATCACCGAAATCCCGTATCAAGTACAAAAATCAAAGCTTATAGAGCGCATTGCCGATCAATTGTTCGACAAGAAAATCCCGCTGGTTGGCGATATTTTCGATGAATCAGCCGAAGACATCCGCTTGATCATCGAGCCTAAGAACCGCAATATAGACCCTCTATTACTCATGGAATCTCTGTTCAGGGTCAGTGACTTAGAGACACGTCTCTCACTAAACATGAACGTCCTGACGGATGGTTTGGTGCCCAGAGTACTACCATTAAACGATATCATCCTTGGCTGGATCGACCATAGACAAGTGGTTTTGGTGCGCAAAAGCAATTTCCGTTTGGAAAAAATCGCCCATCGCCTAGAAATCCTATCTGGTCTGATCATTGCATTCCTGAATTTAGACGAAGTCATCCGCATCATCCGCTATGAAGATGAGGTCAAACCCACACTAAGAGAAACATTTGAGTTAACCGATGTGCAAGCCGAAGCCATACTCAACATGCGCCTGCGCTCCTTGCGCAAGTTAGAAGAGATGGAATTGCGCCGCGAGAATGACGAGCTATGCCTAGAGCAGGCGGGTCTACAAGAGCTAGTTGATAGTGAGGATCTGCAATGGAAAGCCATATCAGACAGCATTAGAGAGCTTAGAAAACAGTTCGGCGAAAAGACTGTATTGGGCAAACGCCGCACAAAATTTGAAGTCGCACCAGATGTAGATTTAGACAGCGCCGAAGCGTTTATCGAAAAAGAATCGATCACCATTATTTGCTCAACCATGGGCTGGATACGCGCACTTAAAGGCCACCAAGCCGATATGTCCAAACTCACCTATAAAACTGGTGACGAGCATAAATTTGCTTTCCATGCCGAGACCACGGACAAAATCCTCATCTGCGCTACAGATGGCCGCATATATACTGTTGGGGCAGATAAATTCCCCGGTGGACGAGGGCATGGCGAGCCATTGCGCTTACTGATTGATGTGGCGCAAGATGTAGAAATCTTTGAAATATTCATCTATAAAGCCGACCAGAAACGCCTGATTGTTGCTTCTGATGGCCGAGGCTTTGTGGTCAATGAAACCGATCTATTGTCCAATGCCAAACGCGGCAAGCAGGTTCTGAACGTCAAATCACCGGTCACCGCAAAAATCTGCACCTTGGCAGATGGCGACCATGTAGCAGTGATTGGTCTCAACCGCAAATTACTCATCTATAAAACCGATGAGATTAACGAGCTATCCAAAGGCCGCGGCGTCATGCTGCAGCGTTATAAAGATGGTGGCGTCTCCGATGCCATTACCTTTAATTTGGAAGACGGCCTACATTGGCTCGACACTGGCGGCCGCAACCGCACCGTCACCGAACTGGGTGATTGGCTGGGCGCGCGCGCTCAAACTGGCCGTATGCCACCACGTGGTTTTCCTGCCAATAACAAATTCAAACAATAAGCGCCAGTAATGACTCGCGCCATTGGTCATATCACATATAGGCCGAAACACCCCATTGCTGCGCTCTCTATCTAAAAAGTTTCCATAATATATATTATGCGCCAATTGCATATATATCAAAACATATGATGTGACACAGCATATGAATGACGTTATGTTAATTATAAATCAGACCATGGAGCTTATATGCCAGAATTATCAACCTTAGCTTTATTCACCGCCGCGTGCTTTGCCATTGCTATCACGCCTGGGCCAGATATGTTACTCATCGCATCACGTAGCATTGCCCAAGGTCGCAGCGCTGGCTTTGCTACCTATTTCGGCACGGCCACCGGCATATTCATCCACGCCGCAGCCGCAGCCTTTGGCCTGTCACAATTATTCATCGCTTTGCCTTGGGCTTATGATGCGGTGCGTTACGCTGGCGCGGCTTATCTGCTTTACTTGGCATGGAAAACCATCACATCAACCACCAGCAAAGCGCCCTCCTCGGCCGCAAAAACCAGTTTCAGCAACCTACAAATGTACAATCAAGGTCTGCTGACCAATCTATTAAACCCCAAAATCATCCTGTTTGTTTTGGCTTTATTTCCACAATTTATCGACCCAGCCATTGGCTCGGTTGCACTACAAATCGTCATCCTAGCCATATTATTCAACATTATCGGCCTGCTGGTTTTAAGTGTCGTCATCCTTAGTGCCAGCAAAATGGCCGATAAGATGAGTAGGGCATCTTCATCCAACAGCCGCTTCAAACATCTACCACAATATCTACTCGCCAGCGTATTCGCCGGCCTAGCAACCCGCCTGCTCTTAGGCCAAAAATGAGCCATCATCCAAAATTGAAGTCACGGATATAATGCAAAAAATTACCACCGACAAAATGCAAGAAACCCTATTCAATTCATGGAGCATTCATTCAAGTACGCTTTGGACTACAGATAACCCTGCCGCTGGTCATTGTGGCGTCACGGCTTTGGTGGTGAATGATATTTTGGGTGGCGACATTGTCAAAACAAGATACGGCAATCTTTGGCATTCCACAATCGAATAAATACCAAAATCTTCGACTTTACTAAAAGTCAATTCAATCAACCCATTGAGTATAAAAGCCAAATATCTGATCGTGATGAAGCCTTTTCGGATACAAATAAAGAACAATATCAATATTTAAAATCTCACACGCGCGCCCTGCTCCGCATGAGCCGCAACTAATCAAACAAATCAAGCTCAGCCAAACCCGGCTTTGGTAGCTCATCAACCACTAAATCCAGATTCTGCCCAGTCATCTCTCGCCGAATCAGCCTAAAATCATGCTCCGATATTTTTATCAATCCAAAGCGCAACTGATAGCCCCAATTTGAATTACCGGCCGAAAAATCCAATACATTCAGAATCGGCTGAATCGCCGCAGATTTAGCCTCATCCCAAACAACGTCCCGACGAAACGGCTTAAAATTCTCATTCATTGTAACTTGATATATATCTTGCGGTTTCACCACCCCAATGGCGGTAAAAGATTGGCATTTTTTCTTGC
>NVUS02000159.1 GCA_002402005.2 OCS116 cluster bacterium
GTACCGTCAACGATAAGGTCAAGACCATTTTCGTTATAACGTGCACCAGCAGTGATAATGCCTGTACCAGCTGTTGTATCTGTAGCATTATATTTAGCTGAAACAGTGAAAGGACCAGTTGCATATGCAGCACCAACTTCAAATGCAGTCGCGCCTGCACCACCAGCTAGTGTGTAAGTAGCTTTACCACCTAGAGTGAAACCAGCGATTTCAACAGAAGCACCAGCACCAACTTTACCAGTTGTAGACATTGTTGCAGTTGCTGGACCAGCAAATGCTACGCCTACTTTAACTGTAGCGCCAGAAACGTCGAATGAACCAGCAATAGCTGTGTCATAAGCAGAAGCTGAATCAATACCAGCACCTAGTTTAAAGCCACCAAATTCAGGTGAAACATAAGTTACACGTACAGGAGTACCAATTAGAGGTGCACCAGCAGTCCAAGGAGCATAGTTGCTTAGAGCTACAGTGGCATCGCCAATGAATGCGCCAGCAAATGTTAGGCCTTTGTCGCCGTCTTCTAGTTCATCACCAATGTTTGGAATGCCAGGAGCGCCAGGTTCTGAAACGCCATGTGCGTCTAGATCTTGGTAACCAGCAGCAAAGTTGCCAACAGCAGAGTTGTAACCGATAGTGCCTTTAACAGCAGCAGTGTTTGTAAATTCTAGAGCAGCATAAACGTCAGCGCCGTTGTCTAGAGTTTTAGAAGCTTTGATTTTACCTTCATATTTACCGCTAATACCATAAGTGCCAGCACCAGTGCCGTTAAACCAACCGTAAATAGTTGCAGAACCAGTAGCCACTACTGTAAAACCAGCAACCATTGGAGCCATTGGTGCAGCAGGAATATCACCAGCTACAGCAACGCTTGACATTGCTACTAGAGCAGATGTCGCAAGAAGAATTTTTTTCATAATTTTATCTCTCAGCTAGATAAGCAGAATTGCCTACCTTTTATAATCGTTTCCCAGATATGCTCACCACAAGCTTCAAGTCCGAAAATTTCATTTCCATATCTGATAAGAATATACAAATGAAATTCCATCTAGATACGAACCAAAACCCGTTTTTTCACACGTGTCCGAAAATCGATACCCATTAATCGCCAATTTTAGTCAACATTGCAACCAAACTTGACTCAATTTTCTAGCTTTCTGCCCATATGTGACAAAATTACACCAGTTTCCGGCTGGATTTGGTTAACATATTATTAAATAAAGGTTTTATTTACCATTTCCAGCCAGTTTTCCCACAATCAGATGAAAGGATTAGCAGTATATCAATGAAATTTTACTGATTTGATTAACCAAACCAGCATCACCATAATCTAACGAATCATCGGCCAAGCAATTATAAATTTATACAGAAACCTATAAACCAAGTTGCGCGTTAAGCCGTAAATGGCTATGAAGAAATCAACTAAAAATTAGCGCCCAAAAAGCAGTCTATATATATAAGGTGACAAAACGTGAGCGACATAAGATATAACGCACCCGAAAAAGAGAAACATTGGCAAAAAATCTGGACTGATAAAAAGCTTTTCAACGCCACCAATGATTATTCCAAGCCCAAATATTATGTGCTCGAAATGTTTCCCTACCCCTCTGGCAATTTACACATGGGTCATGTGCGCAATTACACTATGGGCGACGTCATCGCACGCTACAAACGCGCCAAAGGTTTTAATGTCTTACATCCCATGGGTTGGGATGCGTTTGGCATGCCGGCCGAAAACGCCGCTCAGCAACATAATGTGCATCCCGGCGAGTGGACATATCAAAACATCGCCAACATGCGCACCCAATTGCAATCTATGGGCTTTTCGCTCGATTGGGATCGCGAATTCGCCACCTGCGATGTCGAATATTATGGCAAACAACAAGAATTATTCCTAGAATTCCTAGCCGCCGGCTTGGTCGATCGTAAAAAATCCCGCGTCAATTGGGACCCTGTCGACAATACAGTTTTAGCCAACGAACAAGTCATAGATGGCAAAGGCTGGCGCTCTGGTGCCACGGTCGAGCAGCGCGATCTCACCCAATGGTTCTTCAAAATCACCGATTATGCCGATGAATTGATCAGCGCATTGGATGATATGCCCGGCTGGCCAGACAAAGTCAAACTGATGCAATCCAACTGGATTGGCCGCTCCGAAGGTATGGAGGTTGATTTTGCGCTTAACGACACACCGGCCAAATTCCCATCCCTAAAAGTCTACACAACCCGCGCCGACACTCTATTTGGCGCTAGCTTCATGGCCATCAGCGCCGGTCATCCGCTAGCCACGGCTTTGGCAAAAGACAATGCAGATGTGCAAACCTTTATCGATGAATGCAACGCCATCGGCACAACCGAGGAAGCCATCGAAACCGCCGAGAAAAAAGGTTATGATACCGGCATCACCGCCACCAACCCGCTCAATCCGAAGCAAAAACTACCCGTCTATATCGCCAATTTCGTCCTCATGGGCTATGGCACCGGCGCCGTATTTGGTTGCCCCGCACATGACCAACGCGATATGGATTTCGCCCGCAAATATGGCCTTCCGGTCACCTTGGTAATGGCCAATGCCAACATCAATATCGATACATTCAATGCCCAAAGCCTCGATGCCAATACCGAAGACGGTCTGCTGATAAATAGCGGTTTTATGAATGGCATGAATAAACAACAAGCCCTTGAAACCGTTGCTAAAAAACTAGAACAACAACAAATAAATGGCCAACCACAAGCTGTGCGAAAAACCAACTATCGCCTACGCGATTGGGGCATTTCGCGCCAACGTTATTGGGGTTGCCCCATCCCCGTTGTGCATTGCGATGCCTGCGGCACCGTGCCGGTTAACAAAGCCGATTTACCAGTCGAATTGCCACAAGATGTCACTTTCGACAAACCCGGCAACCCGCTCGATCATCACCCAACGTGGAAGCACGTCGCCTGCCCCAAATGCGGCAAAGATGCCACACGTGAAACCGACACTTTCGATACCTTTATCGATTCAAGCTGGTATTATGCCCGCTTTGCCGATAGCAAATGCGACAAAGCCGTCAACCGCGAAGCGGCAGATTATTGGCTCGGCGTCGATCAATATATTGGTGGCATCGAACATGCCATTTTGCATCTACTCTATTCGCGCTTTTTCAACCGCGCCATGCAAAAATGCGGCTATACCAGCGTCAGTGAACCATTCACCAATCTGTTCACTCAAGGCATGATCACCCACGAAACTTACAAAAGCCAAAGCGGCGAATGGCTCAACCCAGAATTTGTCTTAATTGATAATGACGGCGAAACCCGCCAAGCCAAACATTACGAAACCGGCGAGACCGTCACCATCGGCTCGGTCGAAAAAATGTCCAAGTCAAAAAAGAATGTGGTCGATCCCACCGACTTTGTTACCAATTTCGGTGCCGACACCGCAAGATGGTTTACAATTTCCGACAGCCCACCCGAACGCGATTTCCTATGGACTGATGCCGGCGTCGATGGCTCGTATAAATTCACCCAACGCATTTGGCGTTTGGTTTGCGAAAATTCTGATGGCAATGTCATCGACCTTACAAATGTGCCCAAAAATTTGGACGCTCTGGCCACCTCACTGCGGGTAATCACCCACAAGTCGATTAAAAACGTCTCTCAGGCGATCGAAAATCTACATTTTAACGTCGCAATCGCCCAAATTTACATGCTAACCAACGCTATATCTAGCTTTGCGAGCAAGGCCGATAAAAAAGACACCGTCACCCAATTTGTACTATTTGAAGCTCTAACGCGCCTGGTTCAGCTTTTTGGCCCAATCATGCCACATTTGGCCGAAGAATGTTGGCAACAGCTTGGCTATAAAAATTTGGCCGCCGAACAAGCGTGGCCAGATTTCGAACAAGCTTTAACCGTCGATGACACAGTCAGCATCGCCGTGCAAGTCAACGGCAAAAAACGCGACATCCTGACAATTTCAAAAGACGCTACAAAAGACCAAATCGAAAAAGCCGCTTTTGCATTGGAAGGCGTGATCCGAAACATCGAAGGCAAAACCATCGTTAAAAAAATCATCGTCCCCGGTCGCATTGTCAACATTGTAGTTAAATAGGCAAAAAATGGAAATCAAACCTGCTGTCATCAATAATTTTATAAAATCGCCGACAGCAGGCCTACGTGTCATATTGGTCTATGGCCCAGACCGCGGCATGGTCGCCGAGCGCACCCGCGCCTTGGTCAAACATTATGCCGGCAGCCTCGATGATGCGTTCAATATATCCCGCATGAATGGCGCCGACATCACCGGCGACAACAGCCCTCTATTCGATGAATATTTCTCCATCCCGATGTTTGGCGGCAACAAAACCCTATGGTTGTTTGACGATGGCACACAAATCCACAAACAAATCAACAACCTCTTAGCAGAAGAAAAACACGGCAACATTCTCATCATCGAAGGCCGCGATCTCAAAAAAAGCTCAGCCCTGGTCAAAGCCTGCATAAAAAGCAAAATCGCCGCCTCACTACCCTGCTATCAAGACAACCTACGCGATGTCGGCCAACTCGTCCGTGACATGCTGGCCGAACACAATCTAAAAATCTCCGCCAATAATCTACTATATTTACAATCGCTTTTGGGCACAGACCGCGCCCTCACCCGTAGCGAAATCAACAAATTAATCACCTATTGCTTAAAACAAGACGAAATCACCGAAGCCGACATAACCGAATGCCTCACCGGCGATGCTGCCAAATTCTCATTCGATAAATTGCTAGACGCCATCTGCACCGGCCAAGCCAAAGCCGCCGATCACGAACTCACCCATTTCATCTCATCCGGTGATCATCCTGTGATGATCTTCGCAATCATCCGCAACCATTTCAATATGTTACACGCCGCCTCATATGGCCTAAGCCAAGGCAAATCCCCCGTCAACATCATCCAATCCATGCGCCCCCCCGTTTTCTTCAACCGCAAAGCCGCCATCACTTCCCAAATCCGCAAATGGTCGCTAACAAAGTGCGATCTAGCCCAAACCCTAATCGCCACCGCCGATATAGACAGCCGCATGACCGCCCCCCTCTCCAAAGACATCCTAAACCGCCTAGTCACAAGACTCAGCCTGATGGCCAACCGCTAGACAAACCCACAGCCAACAA
>NVUS02000016.1 GCA_002402005.2 OCS116 cluster bacterium
ATTATTGTCGGTCTCTATCGCCACCGGCATATCACAAGCGGTACAAGGCCAAAGTATTTTCCATTGGCAGTTGACCAATAAGGGTATTTATTTGGACCGTGGTTCACACCGCCAAATCGCCCGCAATGTGACCATATTGGACATGATAGACAGATGCGACCCGACTCCATTTGACCCTGTGGAATATGAGGACAGCCCCACCCTCACCTTAGACAGCACATTGGAAGACGCCATTAAAAAATTCGGCGCTTTTACCAATTGTGATGAAATGGCTGTGGTTGAAACCGATAAGGACAGTGATGAGAAAACCATCATTGGTTATGTATCGCACATCCGCGCCTTGCAAATATATAATTATGCCTTGATTGCCACCAATATCGAAGAGCATAATTAAGCTTTAAATCTGAGCAAAAATCGTTATGTTGGCAACATTAATTTGTGGCGAGAAAAACAATGAGTGATTCTGAAAATATTGATCCGTTTGATCTGGATGATTTTGACCCGTTTCCGCGGTTTGAAGGCGGCAAAACTGTGCCAAAAGACGATCTATTTGCAGCCGAAAATGAACCACCGGTTCTTGAGCCTGATCAGCCCAGCATGAGCTTAACCCAAATGGCGCAACAAGCTGCTAACCACCAAGCCAAACCCAGCCCAAGCCATGAAATTGATAGCGATTATATGGCCGGCTTAAATGAAGCCCAAAAAGAAGCGGTTGAATGCATTGATGGGCCATTGCTGGTTTTGGCTGGTGCTGGTACCGGCAAAACCCGGGTATTGACCACCCGCATCACCCATATTTTGGCATTGCGCAAAGCGTGGCCGAGCCAAATGTTGGTGGTGACTTTTACCAACAAAGCCGCGCGCGAAATGCGCCAACGCATCGGCCAACAAATTGGCGATGCGGTCGAAGGCATGCAATGGCTTGGCACTTTCCATGCGGTTACCGCCAAGATTTTACGCCGCCATGCTGAACTGGTTGGTTTGCGTTCTGATTTTACGATTCTTGACCCAGATGACCAGATTAGGTTGCTCAAAACCATCATCCGGGCCGAGAATGTTGACGAAAAAAAATGGCCGGCGCGGGCGCTAGCCAATGTGATCGACAATTGGAAAAACCGCGGCCTACAGCCCAACCAAGTGCCGGCCAATGAGGCGCATGATTATGCCGATGGCAAAGGCATTGCGCTTTACCAGACCTATCAAGACCGCTTAAAAATTGCCAACGCTGCCGATTTTGGCGACATGTTGATTGAATGTTTACGGCTGTTTCAAGAGAATGCCGATGTTTTAAAAATCTATCAAAACCGATTTAAATACATTCTGATTGACGAATATCAAGATACCAATGTGGTGCAATATTTATGGCTGCGGTTGCTGGCTGGCAATGGTAAAAACGGCCCGCAGAATGTTTGTTGCGTCGGTGATGATGACCAATCCATTTATGGTTGGCGCGGGGCTGAAGTTGAAAATATATTGCGGTTTGAAAAAGATTTTAAAGGCGCAAAAACCGTACGGCTCGAGCAAAATTACCGCTCAACCGGCCACATTTTGGCCGCTGCATCTGGTGTGATTGCCCACAATAGCGACCGGTTGGGCAAAACCCTTTATTGCAACTCTGAAGATGGCAATAAGCTGATTGTCAAATCAATTTGGGATGGTGATGAAGAAGCCAAAAGCATCTGCGAAAAAATTGAAGATTTCAGGCATGAAGGTGCGAACTTAAACGAGATTGCCATCTTAATGCGCACATCCGCATTGATGCGCAGCTTTGAAGATCGGCTATCAATTCTGGGCATTCCTTACCGTTTGGTTGGTGGCCCAAAATTCTACGAGCGGGCTGAGATCAGAGACGTGATTGCCTATCTATCATTGGTTCAAAATGCTGACAATGACATTAAATTCTCGCGCATCATTAATGTGCCGAAACGTGGCATTGGCGCTTCTTCTTTGGCCAAAATGCAGCATTATGCCCGGATGAATAACATCTCACTTTATCGCGCAGCTGCCGAGATGACTAAAGATGATGATTTTCCCGCCGCTCTGCGCCGCAAGATTAAAAAAATCATTCTTGCTCTGCCTTATGGCATGGACAAGAATTTGAGTTTTGATGCGGCATTGGTTGACCCTAAACATAAATTAAAACCCAAAGAGATTGAGCAATTTAAGCTATATGCCGACAATAAAGGCATGAATTTTTACAGCGCCGCGCAGGATTTAACAGCCAATGAGCCTTTGGCTGGCAAGACCAAAAACGAACTAAAAACCTTGATGGACAATTTTAAGCGGTGGCAAGGCTTAATTACCGAAATGCCGCATCCCGAATTGGCAAAATTGATATTCGAAGAGAGCGGCTATAACGACATGTGGAAACAGGCCACCACCGCTGATGCGCCAGGACGGCTAGAGAATTTACAAGAATTGGTTGGCCAAATTGGGCAATTTTCCTCGTTGGGTGAGTTTTTGGAACATATCAGCCTAGTGATGGATGTTGATGAGCAGAAATACAATAGCGAAATGGTCAGTCTGATGACTTTGCATGCCGTCAAAGGCTTGGAATTTGAATATATATTCTTGCCGGCATGGGAAGAGGGTCAGTTTCCGCATCAGCGCGCGTTAGACGAATCGGGTCAAGCTGGTTTGGAAGAAGAAAGACGGCTGGCTTATGTCGGCATCACCCGCGCCAAAAGATATTGCTGGATTAGCTTTACCGCCAACCGCCAAGTGCATGGCCAATGGCAGAATAATTTACCATCGCGGTTTATTGACGAAATACCGATTGAAACCGCGCAGATTGAACAAAATAACACTCAATATGGCAATTATGCGGCGCCATCTGGCAGCTATTTTGACAATGACGAGATTGAAACCAATAGTAGTTTTCAAACACCCGGTTGGCAGCGTGCGCAAAAGGTACGAAAATCATCAGGTTATCAAATATATAAGAGTGCACAAAAATCGCGTAAGATTGAGAATAATTTCTACACTGGCGAGCGGGTTTACCATACAAAATTTGGTTTGGGCTTTGTATTGGCCACCGATGGTAGCCGTGTAGATGTGGATTTTGATGAGGCAGGACGCAAAAAAGTCGTCGCCTCGTTTTTAGAACAGACCTGATGAAAGAAATATAATGGAAGAAGCCCGTTTTTATGCAAAATGCATAGTGAGCAAATCAAATGCCAACCAATATGCTGACGCTTTAGAGCAAGCCACTTGGCCAGAGGCTATGAGCATCACATGGTTTGAAACCCATGATGAAAGCCAAGAATGGGATTTGCGCGCTTATTATGAGTTCGAGCCCAAAAGTGACGAGCTAAACAAGCTATTCACCGATGCCGGCCTTGCGCCGCTCGACATTGATATCATCGCCTTGGACGAAAATGTCAATTGGGTGGCCGAAAGCCTCACCGCCCTCGCCCCGATACAAGCCGGTCGGTTCTTTTTGCATGGCCAGCATGATGCTGACAAATGCCCGACATCGGCCATTGGCCTAGAAATTGACGCCAATCTAGCCTTTGGCACGGGCCATCATGGCACCACCAAAGGCTGCCTCATCGCGCTAGATAAATTACTAAAAATCGGCGCATTCCACAACGCCATCGATTTGGGCACCGGCACAGGTTTGCTTGCCATCGCCGCCGCCAAAGTGCTAAAAAAGCGCGTCATCGCCACTGACATTGACCCGGTTGCCACAAAAATCGCCCGCGAAAATGCAGTGATTAACAATGTTCAAAACCTCATCACCCCCATCACCGCCAAAGGTTTCAACCATATAGAGCTACGCGACAACGCGCCTTACGATTTGATCATCGCCAACATCCTAGCCAAACCACTGACCACAATGGCAGTCGAGATTAGAAAAAACATCACCGACGACGGCTCACTGATTCTCTCCGGTCTGTTAGGCACCCAAGCCAATTGGGTATCCTCATACTTTAAAGCCCAAGGCTTCAGAGAAATTGACCGCAACATTATCGACGACTGGGCGACATTGATTTTTAGAACATAAATACTAAAAATCCGCTTAGCACCAAAACTCAGAATCTCGCCAAACTCGAGATAACGTAAAATAATGAGTTCAGCTTGGGTAGTGACCCGACAATACGACCGGCGGCTGAGTGGGTTAGCAAGCACGCTGAGGCGAGCGCCCGCAGGTAGGTTAAAAAATCAAAAAAAAGCCTTCTGACATATATAGTGTCAGAAGGCTTTAGAAATTATTTTAGGTTGTTGGTTGCTTAGAATGCGCCCCAAACTTTACCATGTACATCGCCGCGAGATAGGCCAATATCTTCAAGCATACGATCACTCATTCTGTTCAATTGTTTTTCGGCACGGCGCAATTTAGTTGTTTCTG
>NVUS02000160.1 GCA_002402005.2 OCS116 cluster bacterium
ATATCTTCGGACATGCCCATGGCTTTGCTGACCTCGCGCATCGCGCCTTTAAAGCGAAAATGGGTGACGGTGGCGGTGATGCCCGCGCGGTCACGGCCATATTTTTGATAGATATATTGGATGACTTCTTCGCGTCTTTCATGCTCGAAATCAACATCAATATCTGGCGGTTCATCGCGGTCGAGCGAGACAAAACGCTCGAATAGCATTTCGCTATTTTCGGGCGGCACGGCGGTGATGCCTAAAATATAGCAGATGGCGCTATTGGCGGCCGAACCGCGACCTTGGCACAGAATATCTTGGCTACGGGCGAAGCGCACAATGTCGAATACGGTTAGAAAATAGGGAGCAATTTTTTTAATTTTGATAATATAAAATTCTTTTTTAACCAAATCCACCACCTTTTTTGGCGTGCCGTAAGGGTAAAGCCTTTTTTCATTACGGCCGACTAAATAGACCAATTCATCATAGGCGGTGCGGCCATTGGGTGAAACTTCTTTGGGGTACTCATAGGATAATTGAGTGAGGTTAAAACTGATTTGACTGATGATTTTTTCAATATTCGTAAGTGCATTTGGGTGGTTTTTAAAAATTTTATGCATGAGTTTTGGTGGTTTTAAGCAGGCTTCACCATTGATCAAAGCTTGTTTGCCAATTTGTTCGATGGTGATTTTTTCACGCATACAGGTGAGAATGTCGGCCAATGGCTTGCGTGATTTATCGTGCATAATCACATTATTGGTGGCGACAATGTCTATGTTGAGCCGTTTGCATATATCAGCAATGTTCTGCATGCGCTTAGCATCATCACCTTTATAGGAATGAGTGAGTGCGACATAGATATCTGCAAAATATTTCTTATATATTTTAAGCTGGGTCTCAAAATCTTTGGATAGCTCATTTGGCGGGAGATAGATGAGTATCTGGCCCTCACTATAATCAATCACATCTTTAATGCTGATTTTGCAGTCGCCTTTTTCGGCACGGCGGCGGCCGAGTGATATGAGGCGGGACAGGCGGCCATAAGCCGCGCGGTCTTTGGGGTAGCAGAGCAGGCTTTGGCCATCGATTAAATCGAGCCTTGCGCCGACCAAAAGTTCAATATCAAAACCCTGACGCTTGACATGTTTGACCGCGGCATGCATGCGCACCACGCCTGCCAATGTATTGCGATCGGCAATCGAAATGGCATCGTGCCTCAAGGCGCATGCCGTGGCGACCAATTCATCAGCTTGGCTAGCGCCTTCTAAAAAACTATAGGCCGATAGCACCTGTAATTCGGCATAAAGTGTCATTATGATAGGCCGTGCAAAAAATATCGTTTCTTTGCCGTAACGAACACCCAAAATTGCCGCCCGGTTTGGCTGAGCAGCCACCAATAATCGCGTGCGCCTTCCTGCCATAAAGGGTCATCCCACCACCATTCTGGCGATATGCGTTCTGGGCCAGTTTTGCCAATAATGACTTGTGCTTCGCCCTGATATTCGAACCGCTCAAAACTGAAATCAAACAGGATAAAGGGTTGCATGAGCATGCGCATTGGGCGCTTTGTATCATTGGTTTGCCAAATTTTATCGCCTATATCCACGCCATGTTTAAACCGCTGATATGCGCGCTCGGGTATATGACTTTGGGCGGGTAGATAATTGATGATGTTATCAAAACCAATGCGGTTGCCGATGTGATCGAACAAATGGCTTAGTGGGGTGTTTTCAGTCTTTTTTCGGCTAAATAATCATAGTTTTTGGCACGATAATGCTCGACTTGATGGGCAGTGAGGCGCATTTTATCAACGCCAAATTCGGCGATCAATTGATCGAGATGTAGGGCAAATAATTTAAACAGGTTTTGCGCCGATAGGTCGGGTCGGGCTGTGCCGATTTCGATATTCTGCTCACTATGGTCTGGCCTGGTGATGGTGAGGGTTAATTGGCGCGGGGCTTTGTCTTCTGCTGCCAATATTTTAAGTAAATCATCCAATAATGTTTTTAACTCACGCTCTAAATAATCGGTCAACATAACGGGTTCGGAAAACACGCGTTTAACACAGTAAGCATGGCTGAATTTAAGTGCCTCAAACACTTGCGGCTCACGCCCTAAAGCTTGGTTTAAATGCAACATTAAAGTGAGCCCAAAACGTTTGGCCAATGATGCGGATTTTATTGGCAAAAGGTCTTGCAGTTTACGCAGGCCAAGCCGTTGCAACTGAGCGATCAACTCATCATCAATGTGTAAATATTCTATAGGTAATGTGAGCAATTTCTCGCGCTCCTGTTGTTTATCCTCATGCCAAATATGCCCGCCAAATGATACAGTATGCGTGAGTGCGTTGGCCGCACGCATGTTACTGGCCATGGCCAATTTTACCTCGAAATCCATGATCGAAAAATCATAGGTAATCTGCTGTAACATGGCCTGATGCCCGCCAAATAAATGTGCGCAACCTGTGGCATCTAGCAGCAATCTATCTTGCCCATCCATCATGACTTTTGGGCTATATTTTAGGCAGTAGCGGGCTAATCTTTTGAGCGTTTTCTGCTGCAAATCATCATTATACTGGTGCACAATCAAACCATCAAAACAGGCCAAAGCGCGGGTGAGATTTTGCCCGGCTTCAATGCCATGTTGTACTGCAAAGCGGTTGGCATCGACAATGATGTCCTTATTGCCAATTTTTTGCGCGATGACGCAAGCTTGATCTGCCCATATATTTACACTGTCACGCTGTAATCTGTTGAGCTGTAAATGTGGCAGCCAGATTGATATGAAATTTTTCATTTTTAATGTCCATAATCCAATTGCCCTCTCCCGAAATGAAGCCTTTTTGGCGGCTTCTTAAAAGTTTAACTTGATATTGGTTTTGCGCCCCTGCGCATATATCCACCTGCCAGCGCGTCATGGCGCTATTGGCATTTTGCGATGTGGCTTTGAGTAGCATAAAGGCCTTGGCTTGGCCGGTTTTGGCCGCCAGATTTAGCCGTCTGCTTTGCAACAGGTTGGGCTGTTTTAGCCCTTCGGCAACCACAGTGCCAACCGCGCCTGAACGCAACGCCTCCTCCATAATCCACAAAGCCTGTTGCTGGTTTTGATAGGTGATGAAAGTGATGTTTTTTAAGTTCACGGCCAAATTTGCCAAGGCATTGGGGTAGAGGTAATCGGCATCATTTTGGCCTTTTAACCAAATGACCTGATGTTGAGTTTGCTGTAAATGCATCACAATAAAATAGGTTGCAAAACCTCCAAAAACCTCGTGATTTCCTACGGATAGCAGTTTATTTATAATATTTTTTTGTTGTGGGGACGACATGATGTTCCAGTTAAATTTGATTTTGTTCTCCTTTTGTTCTAACTTGAATCGAAAGCAAGAGTCAAGCGCTGAATCAGATTCAGTTGCCATTATTTAAAAAGGAGATAATGCCTATTCACTTATAAAATGATATTCAATCACTTGATGATATTGATCGCCGGCACGTAAAGGTTTGGTGGGGAAATGGGCAACATTTGGCCCATCGGGGTAATCTTGCGCCTCTAAGCAGAAACCTGCATATTTATTAACGGTTTTGCCGTCTTGTAAAGCGGTTTTGGTTAAGTGTGGGCTGGTGTAAAATTGCACACAGGGTTGGGTGCTGACCACTTTTAGCGCGCGGCCAGAATGTGCGGATTTTACATAGGCGTGGATTTTCATCTTGCCATCATCAGCGCCGACAATATAGCTAATGTCATAGCCATTGTTAACTTGACGCATTTCGGCATCTGGGTTTTCTGTGCCTTTGCGGATGAGTGTTGGTTGGCGCAAATCAAATGGTGTATTGTCGACTGGTCTTATTTCGCCTGTGGGGATGGATTCTGCATCTATTGGCACAATGAAGCTGCCGTTTAAGGTGATTTGATGATCAAGCACCGATGTTGAGCCATCATCAGCAATGCCATCTAAGTTGAAATAGGCATGATTGGTGAGATTGATATAGGTGTCTTGGTTTGAAGTCGCATCATAGGTGATGGTCAGTACGTTGGCTTGGCTCAAAGTGTAAGTGACGGAGACGATGAGGTCGCCGGGATAGCCGGCTTCGCCATCCGGGCTGAGGCGTTCGAGCTTAATTGCCACGCCATTATCAGTTGTGACTTCTGTGCCTTTAAAGGGTTGGAAACCAAAACCGTTAGCGCCGCCATGTAATTGGTTTTTGCCTTCGTTGGGCTCTAATTTATAGGTTTTGCCGTTAAGCGTAAATTGTGCGCCACCAATGCGGTTGGCATAGCGGCCAACGGTGGTGCCGAACGAGCCTTGGCTGTTGACATAATCGGCCAAATTGTCAAACCCAAAAGTCACTTCGTCGCTTATGCCTTGGCTATCGGGATATTTAGCACTGGTGATGATCGCTCCATATTCACTGATGCCAACCAAGCAGCCATTGCCACTATCTAGGGTGAAATGTTGGATTTTTTGACCATTTTCTAATGTGCCAAAATCTTTAACCGTTAGCGTTGCCATGATAGTTTCCCTCTATTTACAGGGCTTTAGTCATAGGCTGTTTTGTCGCAGAATAAAAGCGGTTTTTGCCAATAAAGCGCTTGCTGACATCTGGTAAATTTGCCAAACTCAGTATGAAATATTTGATCGGAGAGAGATATGCGCCACGACCCACGGCCATCGGCCAATAGATATGAAGCCATTTTAAACCAAGCCAAAAGCCTGCGCCCACGCCGCACAGCCATTGTGCAGCCCACTGATATATATTCACTGCGCGGGGCGATTGAAGCGGCCAAAGCTGAACTACTGACCCCATTGCTGGTTGGCCCAGAGGCCAAGATAAAGGCCGCTGCCGATGAGCTTGGTGAAGACATTTCGGATTTTGAAATGTTTGATGTGCCGCACAGCCATGCAGCTGCTGAACGGGCGGTTGAGCTAGTGCTTGAAGGCGCGGCCAAAAGCATTGTTAAAGGCGCGATACATACTGATGAATTGTTAAAACCCATCCTCAGTCGCACCAAAGGCATTCGCACCGAGCGGCGGTTAAGCCATACATTTGTGATTGATGCACCCAATTATCATAAATTTATCTTCATCACTGATGCGGCAATTAACATTGAGCCGGACTTAAAAGCCAAAGCCGATATTTTGCAGAATGCCATCGAGTTGGCGCATGCGTTGGGAATAGAATTGCCAAAAGTGGCGATTTTATCGGCGGTTGAAATGGTCAACCCCAACATTCCTTCGACCATTGATGCTGCGGCTTTGTGTAAGATGGCTGACCGCAAACAGATAAAAGGGGCGATTATCGATGGGCCGTTGGCGTTTGACAATGCCATATCGGCAGAGGCGGCCAGAATCAAAGGCATTGATTCACCGGTGGCGGGTGACCCTGACATTTTGTTGGTGCCGGATTTGGAGACGGGCAATATGCTTTATAAGCAGCTTGAATATTTGGCGCGAGCCGAATCTGCCGGTGTTGCTTTGGGCGCGAAAGTGCCGATTATCTTGACCAGCCGGGCTGACAATTTACATGCGCGGCTTTGCTCCTGTGCCTTGGCGCAATTGCATTACGCCTATATGGAGCGTGATAAATTCGCGGTAACTGAATAGGTTCATTGATGAAAAAATCTGACTTGATTTTAGTATTGAATGCTGGATCATCCAGCGTGAAGGCAGCGTTGTTTAAAGGTAGTGTTGAGCCTAGAGAATTGCTACATTTTGCCATATCTAATGTGAATGAACAGAGCGGTGCGGCGCGGTTGAAAATTGATGATGAGGCCGGCACGCGCATTGTGGATGAGACATTGGTGGCTGGTTTTAGCCATCAAGATTGTGTGCGATTGATTTTGGCCAAAATTAGTGATTTAGGTTTTGAGCATATAGACGCGGTTGGCCACCGCATTGTACATGGTGGCACGGTGTTTGCTAAGCCTATTATACTGGATGCTGATAATCTTATTGCGCTTAAAGGACTGATAAAGCTTGCGCCGCAACACCAGCCGCATAACCTTGCGGCGATTGAATATTTGTTTGAAGCCATGCCCGACTTGCCACAGATTGGTTGCTTTGATACCGGCTTTCACCATAGCCTTAACCCATTATCACAACTGATGGCTTTGCCCAAAGAGATTCG
>NVUS02000161.1 GCA_002402005.2 OCS116 cluster bacterium
GCTGTGGCAGGGTATAAAGCCGCCATTCGCAAGGTCTCTTCAAGTTCAAACCCCAAAACCTTATGGCAATTGCGCACGGCCGTTGCCATGTCCAAAGCACTACCGGCCAAAGTCCCAGCATCAGTAATGCAATAGCTATCTTTCACCTGAATGGCTTCACCATATAATTCAAAATTCGGCGACACAGCACCCACCGGCGGCATGGCGTCAGTAATGATGCAAATTTTACCACGTTTTTTGGCGCGAATGGCCACTTTGGCCGAAGCTTTGGCCACATGTTGATTGTCCAAAATAATACCAACAAAACTATCTTCATCTTCAAGCGCCGCCCCAACCACACCGGGTTCGCGGTTCAGCATTGGGCTCATGGCGTTGAACAAATGGGTAAAACCACAAAGTCCCTCGTCCAAGGCAGTTTGGATCTGCTCATAAGTGCCGTCACTATGGCCGCAATAAACCAATATGCCAGCATCGGTCAGGTCTTTTATAAAACCAGTTGGCACTTTTTCAGGCGCCAATGTTACCAATAAAACACCATTTTTCAGGCCTTTATATAGCTCAGCAACGCCTTCATCGACCGGCCGAATCATTGCCGGCAAATGCACACCTTTGCGCGCCATGTTAAAATATGGGCCTTCCAAATGCAGCCCGACCATGCCGGATATGCCCTGCTCTAAAGCTTGGTTGGCAGCATCAACTGTGGCTTGCATTTTTTCTGTCGTGTCACTAATCAACGTCGGCAACATGGCGGTTGTACCAAACTTTCTGTGCGCCGCAATGATGGCTTTCATACCCTCAACACTTGGCTCATCATTCAACAATATCCCGCCGCCGCCGTTCACTTGAATGTCAACAAACCCAGCAGTTATTATTCCGCCGTTAAATTTAATTAACTCATAATTTTCATAGTCTTTTGATGTTTTGTTAAAGTTTTGAATCGCAATGATTTGATCAATCATCCCGTCACGAACCACAAGCACATGGTCGTCAAGAAAAACCTCACCATTAAATATAGTGGCACCACTGATGATCTGGTTATTGTTTTTATTTTTAATCATAATTTTCACTTATTTCGCGGGTATTTAATCTGTGCAATTCTGTTTAAAATCACTTTTTTTCATCATCTAAATAATTATTTAGCTGTAAATCTAATTGCAATTCAGCCACATAATCATAGCTGTCACCACGGTAATAAGAGCGGGTAAATTCTACGGTTCGTCCGTCTTTTAAAAACGAACGGCGCTCCACATAAAGCGCAACACTGTTATATTTCAAATTCAACAATTCAGCCATTTCAGCATCAAACAATTCTGCCCGCAAACGTTGCAAAGCACGATAAGGGCGATAATTGGCCCGTTCAAGCACCGCATACAATGACAGATCTACAATGTTAGGAAACGGTAAAAACTCGCGTGGCACAGTGGTATATTCAATCGCCACAGCCTCATCAGAGCCATATCGAATGCGTGCCAAACGCGAAACTTCGGTGCTTGGCGAAACATTCAATGCCATAGCTTCTTCGGGTGTGGCAATGCCAATCGATCGGTCCAGCCACTTCACCCCAGGTTCCATACCGCGCTTGGCCATTTCTTCGGTAAATCCGGTCAATCTAGCCGACGGCTGCTCCATGCGGCCTTTTACAAATGTGCCAACACCATGGCGTTGCACCAACAAACCTTCTTCCACCAACCCGCTCACAGCCTTGCGCACTGTCACTCGCGACACGCCCAAATCAGCCGCCATTTCACGTTCGGCTGGTATGGCTTCATCCACTCTAAAATCGCCCAGCGTCATGGCTTTTTTTATCAATTGTTGCAATTGCGAATAAAGCGGCGTCTGGCTGTCACCACTTAACGAAAATCCTGAAAAAATTGAGCTTTCAACTTTAGACATGGCGACTCACTTTCTGCATAGGTGATATATTATTGGTTTTAAATTTCTGCGGCACACGCACACGGCTGCCATTTAACGATTTGGTGATGCGCAAAAAACCGCCATATAAAGCATCATTCTTACAACTCACATATTGAGCTTTCAAACGCGCTGGCAATAAAGCAGCTGAACGGTTGGCTAAGCCCCCCAATAAGGTAAATTGCGCAACGCCAAAGGCCATAACCCCATCAATGAGCTGGATCAATTCACGCATATGGCGCTCAACCAGCAAAATAGCTGCGGCATCACCTGCTTCATGTAAATCAAATGTCTTGGCGCAAAATTCAGCAAAATCCTTCGGCTCGGCATCCTCCGCCCATAGCACAATATTAGCTATATCATTGTCAAAATAATCCATAATATATTGAGTCAACGGGCTTTTGGGCTCTAAGTCTTCTGCAGCGCGCAATGCATATCTAACCGCATTGCGACCAATGGTAGCGCCACTACCAGTGTCGGATATCTCAAAGCCCCAACCACCAATATTATGAATGTCTTGCTCGTGTATAGCCACAGCCGATGTGCCTGTACCGGTAATTACAATCGCACCGTCAGCACCTTCAAAAGCACCGATGCAGGCAGTCACCCCATCCGTTTCGAGTATTACTGATTTGAAAGCCTGCTCAATTGCATAAAAATTATCTTGATCGCGTTTTAATTCAAGCCCAGCCAACCCCAAACATACATGAGTGCGGCTTAGCTGAGAAAAATCAACACCAGCCGCAGAAAACGCTTGCTTGGTGGCCAACATAATCTCGTTCATCACCCGTTCAGCGCCCAAACGCGCATTGGCCGCGCCCGATAAACCTTGGCCCAAAACATCACCCGCTGCATTGTAAAGACAAGCCTTACAAGACGTGCCACCACCATCTACAGATAAGTAGAAGTCATCAGTTAAAAATTGCGATTGATCACTCATGGGCACCCAAGTTTAAATTCATCTCATTCAGACTATATAGCTTGGAGCATAGGTGGATAAAGCCCAATATCAATACCAATATAATATTGGTATTACCCTAAAATTTGGCCGATACCGGCAAAAACCGTAGGGTAAACCAGCCCAATACATGGCACACAAGGCTTACCGACCTCATATTACCAATATTGGCAACAGTACCACATATGGATATTAACTATTTAGAATGCACACAAATGGGCATATAATTCAACCAAGAGACAGCTTAACCAAGGAATGTAAAATGAATTATGATGACAACCCATTCGCCGCAGCCAGCGACATTGCCAACCAAGACAAGGCGTATATATGGAATATGCTGGTATTGCGCGATATTGACGCCTATATAGCCGCCGATTGGTCTCTGGTCGAAAATGATTTCATCGCCGATAAATTTATGGGCATTGATGGTAAAAATGAACAAAGCCCGAGCGAGTGGAAAATGGCATTTCCAAACCTCGAAGCCTATAAAAACCTGTGGCTAGAACAAGCCCTAGAAGGCAAAAAGGTCGAATATGCCGAAGACATCCGCCAAGCCATTCACAAACTAACCAACCTAACCGAAATCGAAATCAATCAGAACAAAGCGCTGGCTTGCAAGAAATTCAACGGCAGCATCAAAAAAGCCGATGGCAGTGTCGATCAGCTCAACTGGCAAACCTTATATTTCTGCGAAAAAATCGGCAATGAATGGAAAATAACCGGCTTTGCTGGCTACCTTCCGTATCTATAAGGCCTAAGCTTTAATCATGCCTTTATAAACACCCGGTTCGGAGTCATCAATTATGGTGGCTCCTATTTTTTTGCTATAAAAACCTGTCGGGCCTGCCCAACCAATAATCGCATAGCCATAGCCGATTTCACGCATGGTGTGTAGGCATTTAAACAACAAAGCCTCACCAATACCCCGCCCTCGCTCCGCTTCATCCACCCCTGTAGGGCCAAAAAACCCCCGTGCCGTGGTATCATAGCAAGCAAACCCGAGCATTTCATCATCGCCATTCACCGCAATGTAAACACTCACCGGCTGGCGCGCAAATGCCACCTCAACCTCATTCACCCAGCCTTGGTCAAAATGTCTAGCAACCCACGCACAAACCAAATGCTTTTCAGGCGCCATGGCGGGGCGCAAGGTCACATTCTGGCTTTGCATTTTGGCAAATATATCGGTTTTCGGCAAATCATATAATTTCACCAACATATCAGGCATAGGGTTTCCTATCTATTTCAACAATTGCCAAACTTCGTCCATCGTGGCAAATGGGTCTGGGTCAACATCCAACTTAACCGCCGCCATTTTGGCATCAGCAGCTTTGAGCCTATTTAAACTGGTTTCAGACAAAGGTGTCAACTTTTCATGCCATTGCTGCCAATCTTTCGCACCACCATGGCAAGACAATACCAAATCAACCCCAGCATTTTGTACCTGTTGGCAACGCTCAGCAATGTCACCATCCAAACTTTCCATGTAAACACAATCAGATATAAGCACGCCATCAAAGCCAATGCGCTTACGAATAAGCTCATCCACCACAGGCTTCGAAACCGTAGCTGGCAAGGCATCACAAGCCGCATAAACCACATGCGAAACCATCGCCCATGGGCAATCATTCAGCTGTTTAAAGGGCAAAAAGTCACTAGCATCCATCTCTTCTAAGCTGGCTTTTACGATTGGTCGGCTGACATGGCTGTCTTCCATCGCCCGCCCGTGGCCGGGAATGTGCTTCATCATTGGCAGGATGCCACTCTCCATAAAACCAGCGATAATCTGCTCGCCCATTTGCGCCACAATATCAGCATTTTCACCAAAGCTACGGTCAGATATAACTGCGGATGCGCCGCTAAATGACAGGTCCAAAACCGGGCTACAATTGGCATTAAACCCCGCATTTACCATATCCGACGCCAGCGCACGTGACGATTTGCGAATGGTCGATTTGGCCAATTCCAAATCCTGTTCAATCAATTTATGAAACTTAGCATAAATCGGGAAAACCGGCCAATCTGGCCCTTCCAAATGCTGTATCCGCCCGCCTTCTTGGTCGGTGGTGATCACCGCATCATCACGGCCAACGGCCTCGCGAAAC
>NVUS02000162.1 GCA_002402005.2 OCS116 cluster bacterium
AACCTAATCTTTCATCTGCCCTTATGGCAAGAAGTGCCACACAAATATCAAACAAATAAGTTAATTTCAAGTGTAAAGCACATTTCTGGCTGATTCTGCCAAGATTATCGACAGAAATTGCCGCAATTCTGCATAAAGAAACGCATTATTGGGCTTTATATGGGCCAACTTTGCGGCCGGCGCCTTTGTGGCGGTGAAATATAATGCCCTTGTCAGTATTGAGGATAATTTGGCAATCTGTATCCACGTAGCCATCACCAACTGCCATGCTGCGGCAATAAAAACCATCTTTTTCTGACCATTTTCCGCTGACAGATTTACCACCCGACATGCCTTCAATTTTGCCATCTGATTTTAGCACAATATAGCCTTTGTCATTGACCAGTTTTTTATCAGTGATTGCCATTAGAATGTCCGGAGTGGTTTTGGCTTTGATTTCTAGAGCAGTGGCTGCACTGCCAAGGCTGGCAATCAACATGCTGAATATAGTAAAGCCTTTATAGTGAAATCTCATCGCAACCTCCTAAATATTTTAACCAGTATCGACTAAGCGGTATTTTCAGTCAATGGCAATATGCCGGTCAAAAAATCAAATTCTGCCAAATTGGCGTTAATTTTTTGCCCCAACTTGCCAGCATATAATGTCGGCACGCGGGTTTTGTCGGTCTCATAATTAAGCTCGGTAAAATCTTCATCAAAATCATGCGCGACATTTTGCGGTTTGCGGCGGATGGTGGAGGAAAGGTTTGCCACTGACAGAATGCTATTGTTACGACTGAAACGCGCGGCATTTTTATATTTAAAATTCTCATCGACATGGCGGTTGCTAAGGTTGAGCAACTCGGCCATGAGCGCATAATAAACTTCATTCATATCCAAACGATCAATCAACAGGTGCAATGTGCGGGTATAAATTTCAGGCAAGCTGGTTTTACCACTTGGTTGCACACGCACCTCAATCAGCCATTTGTCACTGCCAATCTCTTCAATTTCGGTCAATGCCAGTTTTGCATGATCATAACGGATGTGGCTTAAATCAAACTCATCATCCGCATGGCTATTGTGGCTAACCAAATCGGCATTTTGGCAAATGAGCGGCAAATCATGATGGGTATTAAATGGCGTGGTGCTGCCACCATCATGGTGAAAACGCAGCAACTCGCGCACTTCGTGCTCACGGGCGCATTTCACGGCCAAAAATGCTGTTTGGATAATCTCCGAGGTTGGCAATTGTGGTTCGACCCGCCATTTGCGGCCATAGACAATTTTAGGTTGGGCACGGCGGTCGGCGCTGCCATAATTGTCATAGCCAATGATGCCAACTTGCAGATAGATGCCGGTGGCATCCTCGCATACAAATATCGGGAATTGATCGCTATAGTCTATATCGCAAATGATGGATTCGACGGTTTTGCGACTATGGGCATATTTTAAATAATGTTGCGGAATGCATTGCTCGCCATTGCTAAGCCCAATAACTGGTGCATTTTTGATTGGCGTCTCGCCGTCTATCAACTTTGGTTCTACAATATAGTTTTTAAAATTATTCACTTTAAAGCCCCACATATATGGTTTATCATGACGTATAATTAATTACATTCTATGACATTACAATGACAAACATCACACCACCATGGTGCATAAATGAACCACTCTTATAAAAAGCAGCGCAAAACATGAATTGGGACAATTTAAAATATTTTCTAGCCGTGGCGCAAAATAGCTCGATGCGCGCCGCCGCCAAACGATTAAAAGTTAGTCACACCACAATATCGCGCCATATTGATGATTTGGAAAATCAATTAAATGTGAAGTTATTTGATCGGTTACCCGATGGCTTTCGTCTGACTCAATCGGGCAGCGAATTATTGCCAATTGCGCTGCAAACTGATGACAATCTACTCACCTTTGGCCGCAATGTCACCGGCCGCGATGCCGCGCTTGAAGGTAAATTAACCGTCACTTTCCCCGAAGGCATGATTGTTGATTTAATGATGCCGTATATTTTTGATTTTATGGAAAATCACCCGCAAATTTTTGTGAAAATTATCACCAGTCTGCAGACGCTTGACCTGACCCGTCGCGAGGCCGACATCGCCATCCGCGTGACCCAAAACCCGCCAGAACATTTAATTGGCCGCAAGCTTGGCACATTGCACCAAGCCGCCTATGCCAGCCAAAAATATATCGACCAACATAGCCCGCTTGAGGATTTAAACACCACCGCCAAATGGATTGGCTGGGGTGTGCCAGAAGAGCGGCCAAAGTGGAAAAAGGGCGCGGTCTTCCCGCATTTGGACACGATGGGCAGTTTTAACAATATCGACATTCAAGTCGCTGCCGCCCGGCGCAGCCTTGGCATTGCTTATGTGCCGTGCATTCAAGGCGATGTACATGATGATTTAGTGCGTTTGTCTGACCCCAAACCATCTTTCGACATCTGGTTATTAAGCCATGCCGATTTACGCGCCACCGCCAGAGTGCGGGCGTTTCGGCAATATATCATCCAAAAAATACCCGAGATAGGCAAGGCAATCTCGGGCATAAGATGATACTAGACTTTTTTATTGTTTATCAGTTCGTGCGGTAGTCAATGACCTTGGTTGGGAAGCTGAGTTTCACCATTGAGACCGCTTTGCCGTCAATGCCAAAATCATTGTCATTGACCAGCAATAAAGTTTTGTCATTCAGCATGGCGATGCCTTCGGTTTTAGAGGGCAGGCCTTTTAGGTCATCAGAGTTAAATACCAGCTGTTTGGTCATGGGCGACAAAGTTGCGGGGTCGGTTAACTCTAGGCTTGGTGTGGTGGCAATGTTATCAAATTTAGCATCAATTTTTGTGGCTGATGCCAAATCGATCAGATAATATTTTGTGGTGTTCGAAATACGCTCTAAGACCAACATTTTTTCATCTTCAAGCATGATCATTTCCGAAATTTTAATGTCGTTTTGTTTGCGCTTTTTCTTGGCAAAATCTTTGACAAAGGTTTCCGGCTTATCAAGCAAATAAAGATATTCGCCAACCACTTTTTGTTGAGCAATGTTAAAGGCAAAAATTCTCACATTGCGACTTTTTTTGTAAGCATCGGCAGTGGGATTAGACAATGGGCTTTGCATGGCGAAATACAGCGTGCTTTCGTCAGCAGATATAGTTAGCGATTCGATGCCGCGGTTTAATTTACGCTTGGCGATGATGGCGGGTAGGCTTTCGACCACTTTATAATCTGCACCGGCCAAATCTTTACCCATGCCTTTTGGCACGTGGCGCTCTAGCACTTTACCATTGGGCGCTAGCAGGGCGATTGAGCCACCATATTCTTCTGAAATCCAGAAATTACCATTGGTTAGTTTGACTAAACCTTCGGTATCCAAACCATTGGCGGTATAATCGATCAACTCGCCCATGTTTGAATATGATTTTTCGGTATTGGTGATGGTCAGGCCGTTCGTCAGCCCGCTCATTGGTTTGCCAGATAAGCCGGTTAGTGAAATTTGCTCGAGCAATTTAGCTTTGTTACCATCCAATTCCCACTTGATAATCAGTGGGGCAAATTCTGGCATCGAGAAGATTTTACTTTTGGCGTCGCCGGCGCACATGGCGTCAGCATTTTGGCCTAAAATTTCTTCGGCATCGCTACATTTGATATTGGGGCCACGGTCGGTGATTGTGTAAAATACATTTTCTGGGTCATTTTTAAAATGCACCGCACCAGAGCCAATGCCAATATCCATC
>NVUS02000163.1 GCA_002402005.2 OCS116 cluster bacterium
CGCTCGCAGCGCCGGATAAATGAAATTTCGGATGACATTGGTTTGGCTGTGACCGTGCAGAGCATGGTATTTGGCAACCGCAACCAGCAAAGCGCCACTGGCGTTATACAAAGCCGTAACCCCAATACTGGCCAAGCCGTGGTTTCGGGCACTTATTTAACTTATGCGCAGGGCCCAGAATTTTTTGGTCAATATCGCACGCCAAAACCATTGACTTTGGGCGATAAAAACGCCGATAGCCATGTTGAAAGCCTTGAAGAGCGCATGCCGGAAATGTTTGACCAATTGGTTGAAACCGCCAGACAGCTTGAACTGGCTTGTGGTGATATGCTCGACATTGAATTTACTATTGAAAACAATGAGTTATATATTTTAGAAGCGGTTAGCCCCAAACGCAGTGACCGTGCCGAATTGGTGGTGGCGGTGGATTTGGCCAAAGCTGGTGTAATTAGTATGGAAGACGCATTGATGCGGGTTGATCCCAAGTCGATCGAACAATTATTGCATCCATCGCTTGACCCAGAAGCCCCCAAAACTGTATTGGCGCGTGGCTTGCCTGCCAGCCCAGGAGCAGCATCGGGCGAGATTGTATTTAACTCCGAAGAGGCCGAAGAAAGACGCGCTTTGGGCAAAAACGTAATTTTGGTGAAGGTGGAAACCAGCCCAGAAGATGTTTATGGCATTCACGCCGCGCAGGGCATTTTGACCATTAGAGGCGGCACAACCAGCCATGCCGCTGTGGCGGCGCGTATTATGGCGCGGCCTTGTGTAACCGGTGCAAACACGGTGAGCATTGATGCTGAAAATGAAACATTGTCGGCATCGGGCTTTACCTTGCAAAAAGGTGATATGATCACCATTGATGGCACATCTGGCCAAATATATACCGGCCAAGTGCCAACCATTGAAGCCAGTTTTTCGGATGAGTTTTACACCTTGATGAAATGGGCTGACAAAGTGCGCAAGCTTAAAATTCGGGTCAATACCGAGACCCCTGAATTGGCCATTAAGGCCCAAGGCATGGGTGCTGAGGGCATTGGTCTATGCCGTACGGAACATATGTTTTTTGACAAAAAACGCATTGTCTCGGTGCGCGAAATGATTCTGGCCGAAGATGAAGTGGGCAGAAAACGCGCGTTGGATAAATTATTGCCGATGCAGCGCAAAGATTTTGTTGATTTGTTTAAGGCCATGTCCGGTTATCCGGTGACCATTCGCTTACTTGACCCGCCATTGCATGAGTTTTTACCTAAGAGTGATCAAGACATTATGGACACGGCCAATGCCATTGGCATTGACCATAAAACCATTTTGAACCGGCTAGAAAGCATGTCTGAAACCAACCCGATGCTGGGCCATCGGGGTTGCCGACTGGCCATTACCCATCCTGAAATTTATGACATGCAAGTGCGGGCTATATTTGAAGCCACCATATTGGCCGAACAGGAAACCGGCGACCCGACCATGCCAGAAATTATGATACCCTTTGTATCGACCAAAGCTGAATTGGTGTTTTTAAAAGACCGCATAGAAAAGATTGCCGATGAAGTGGCTAACATACATGGTGCGCGGCCGGCGTTTAAATTTGGCACAATGATTGAGCTGCCGCGTGCCTGTTTGCGGGCCGAAGATTTGGCCGAATTGTCCGACTTTTTTAGTTTTGGCTCGAATGATTTGACCCAAACCACTTATGGCATTAGCCGTGATGACAGCGCGCGGTTTTTAAATTCTTATACCCGCCGTGCCATCATTCCGCATGACCCCTTTGTATCAATTGACAAAGATGGGGTTGGTGAATTGGTCAAAATAGCGGTTCAACGCGGGCTTAAGGGCAATAAAAACCTATCAATTGGGGTTTGTGGCGAACATGGTGGTGACCCTTATTCGATCCATTTTTATGGTGATGTTGGGTTGGATTATGTATCTTGCGCGCCATTTAGAGTGCCGGTGGCGAAGTTGGCGGCGGCGCAAAATGCCATCATCACCAAAGCAAAATCATCTTAAACTTATGTATAGCGCCAAAATTTGAACATAATTTTAGCTTATTACTCAACGTGGTTAATAGAATGTTAATCGGTATTTTGTACAAGTTAAATGGCTATCAATCTAGTTAGCTTATTTGATTCTAATTTGTAGGAATAATGACCAACCGCTCCAGCCACCATTCGGATGCGCAAAAAAAATTATATAAAAACCAGAAGCGCAACATAAATACATCCAAATTAAGCCACCGCGTGGCATTGCACCTGCTTGTCGGCTTGGCTTGCTTTGGGCTTTTTATGGGGTTCTTTGATCAAATAGAGCATTATATTGGCATTAAATTTGGTTTATATGAGCCAGACAAACCTTCGATAACCCTTTATCAAATTCCACGAACTGTTAATTTACGCCAAAAACATGGTGATTCGGTTTATGACATTGCGGGAAAAAATCTTAAAAAAAATACCGATGGCATCCGTATCAACCGCAAAAACAAACGCGACAGCAGTTATTTTATAAAAGTTGCTAAGATAGATCAAGAAAAAGCCATTCAATTGGCCACCAGACGTGCCAAACAAATTGCCGAATTGGATAGACAGGCTGCGCTAAATGAAGCTTTGGCCAAAGCCGCCTTATTGGAGGCTGAAAAACGCAAGGCTTCTTCTTCTGAAATTATGGCCAAAAAGATAGCTGGATTTGAGTTAAATTCTAACAAAAATACAGGACTTCTGACTGGCCAGCCGGATGACAAAGATTTACTAGTTGCAAGTTTGACCCGGTCGAAGATTTTAACCGGCGATGAGATTGAACAATTAAAGCAAGATAAGTTAAACCGAGCCGCAACCTTTGTGACTGAACAAGTGGCGCCGATGCCGAACATTCATTCTGGCGCTGTGAAAAGTGAATTTGTCGAGAATATGTTGGCGCAAGTGACGGCACAAGCCCATGAAACCGAGCTGGGCTGGAGCGGTGGCAATGGCAAATCTTCGACCATCAGACGCCAGACCATTTCGATGGACAAATTAAACGGTTTTACTGTGCTTGACGGTAAGCTTGCCACCAAAGAATCTGAAAATACCAGCGACCGCATTTTGATGGCCAATATACAGGTGCCGGCGCCGTTAAAGCGGCCTAAATATTCGCCCAAATCAAAAGTCATCAGCACCAGCCGCTCTAGCTTAACCTGTTTAACCACTGCGCTTTACCATGAAGTGCGCGGAGAAAGCCGCGCTGGCCAATTGGCTGTGGCCGAAGTGATATCGGCGCGCCGCCGCAGCCGCTCTTACCCCAACACCTTTTGTGGGGTGATTTATCAGAACGCCACCAAACGCAATAGATGCCAATTCTCATTTGCTTGTGATGGCAAAACCGATTTGCCACGTGATTTAAAAACTTGGGCCAAGATGAAGAAATTAGCTGGTGACTTTTTAGCCGGACGTGCCAGCGCGCCGAAAGTGCGCGGCGCCACCCATTACCACACTACCAAAGTTAGCCCCAAATGGCGCTG
The DNA here is from genome assembly GCA_002402005.2 of OCS116 cluster bacterium. Taxonomy (GTDB): domain Bacteria; phylum Pseudomonadota; class Alphaproteobacteria; order Rhizobiales; family OSC116; genus OCS116. Next base: position 3,488 of record NVUS02000163.1, read on the forward strand.
GTCGATGAAACGCATTGGCCGCATTGGCGCACACATATTCTATAAAGACCCCCGAGCCAAGGCCTAATAAGAGCCAAGGCCTAATAAGAACCAGAGGCTAATAGGCCGTGCCGCTATTGCCGATTTTTAAACCTTGTAAATGTGGGCTGTTGATCAGCTGTTTGTTATATTCGTATAATTGTGCTGGCCGGCCGCTGGGTTGCGGGCGGATTTCGCCAGTTTTGCTAACCAGATTTTCGCGTTCGACAAACCGTCTGAAATTTTGCTTGTGCAGATAATAACCCAATATGGCTTCGGTTGATTTTTGCAATTCAAACAAAGTGAACATTTTGGGCATGAGGTCGAATATAACCGGGCGGTGTTTGATTTTTGAGCGAATGCGCCCCAAAGCGGTGGCCAATATGCGCCGATGATCATATTGCATATAGCGGCCAGTTGGCAGATCTAGCTTGTCTTGACTGATGATAATGTCAGGCGTCATGCTGGCATCGGCATCGCGGATGGCTTCGAATACCAATTTGGCTTCATACATTAACTCGAAGCGTTGCAATATATTCTCTTCTTGCCAGACGTCGTCTTTTTGGCCGAAACAGCGGTTGATGCGCTCGTCGGTATCTTTGCCATCGCTCCATTCGTATAATTTTGGTAGGATAAAATTATCCAACATGGCTGGGCGGCCTTGGCGAAAATCCTCCCACGGGAAATGCTGGTAAATGCCGCTCCATTGCTGATAGGCTTGTTTTTGGCGCAGATGTGGCTCGATAAATGTTAAATAACCGGTAGTGATGATGTGGCGATTGGGATCACCATAGCTGAAGCGGCCACTATCGCCATATGTATAGAGTTGCTCGACATAATTGAGATCGATATCGGTTTGGCTTTTGACCCAATGGCGCAGGCCTTGCTCCATGGTTTTGTGGATATTGGGGTGATAAGCGCCCCAAGGCAGCAAGTTTTTAGCTTCGCTAATGGTCAGCACTGTTAGGCTGTCTTCGCGGTCCATATTGAGCGACAGGATGACGGCATTGAGATCGATAATGATATTTTCGTATTGGTTATTATTTTGTGTGGAGCTTGACATTTTATCCTCATCACACCTTTCTAAAATGGCAGTCTAAATGGTTTGCCGCTATGAGTAAAGCTACCGCGGCCAATATTATCGATGGCTTTGACCATTTGGCCTTTGCGTTTTAAATAATCATCCGCTAGTGAAATGACTAGTCTATTGGGGCTGGCAAATGGTGCGGCTTGGCGTAAATTATCGGCCAATTCTTGCTCGAGGCCGGAGCCTTTCACGTAATTTGCGGCGATATACGCCCCGGCTGTTGAGCGGCTAACGCCTGCCCAGCAATGGAATAGAATTGGCGCTTGTTGATCCCAATGTTCTAGAAAGTCGGCCAATTTTTTAATGTCACTGCTTTGGGCATTAACAAAACCTTGGGTTGGCACCGCAATGTCGTTAAATGATAGTTTTAAGTGGTTTTCGGGCGCAATATTATGTGGTGTATCGGGCATCATATCTTTATTGATGATTGACACCAAATACTGCGCGCCGGTGTTTTGAATGGACGTTGCGATCAGATCGAGACTACATACATGGATCATATTATCTCCCCCTCAGGAAGCATTTGAAATGGCTAGAGCCGGACGTTGATTTGTGCAAACCGACTTAGGAATGCGGCCTCGGCTTGCCTGACGCTGAGTGGCTGCATGGCTTCTAACTTTGTTATGATAGTTTTGCTTAAATTTTGTGGTCTGTCAAAAAACTTATCTGCCTCTTCAACAGAAAAGCCGGCCAGTTGGGTGGCTTCATAATAAGCACAGGCCAGATCGGCTTGTTTTATTAGCTTTTTCTCTTGGGTGGTGGGGCGTGCGGGCAGACCAAACCGAATGTGAATGGCGGTCTCTAAGCGGTCTTCAAATTGTCTATAATCTAAGCCCAGCGCATTTTTAAACGGGCTGATCATATCGCCAATTACATATTCTGATGCATCATGCAGCAAGGCCATCATTTCTAATTTGGGCGAAATGGTGGGCAGCATATCGACACAAATGTCGGCCACAATTAATGAATGTTCGGCGACGGAAAAAGCGTGGTCGCCTTTGGTTTGGCCGTTCCAGCGTGCGACGCAGGCAATGCCGCGGGCAATGTCTGAAATCTCGACATCGACGGGTGAAGGGTCTAATAGGTCTAATCTGCGGCCAGACAGCATGCGTTGCCATGCGCGTTTTTGGGTATGTTTGCTCATGCGCGTTCTTTGATTTGGTTGCGGCATTTTTGATGGCTATGGCAGGTGACGACGTGATTGTTGATCAGCCCGACCGCCTCCATAAAGGCATAGACAATGGTGGGGCCGACAAATTTAAAGCCGTGTTTTTTAAGGTCTTTGGAGATGGCCTCGCTAAGCTCTGATTTGGTTGGGTAGGGCTCATCGGCCTTGCGCTGCCGATCGATTGGTTTGTTGCCGACCTGCTGCCACCAATAATTGGCAAAGCCAACCTCTTGGTGCAGTTTTAGATAGGCTTGGGCGTTGGTTTTGACACTTTTGATTTTGGAACGGTTGCGCACGATGCCGGGGTTTTGCATTTGGGCATCTAGCTCTTGGTCCGAGATGGTTGCCAAAATATGCGGGTCGAAATTATGAAAAGCTGTGCGGAATGCTTCTTCTTTGCGTAGGATGACAATCCATGATAGGCCGGCTTGAAAGCCATCTAAGATGAGCTTGGCGAACAGGGCTTGGTCGTCATATTCGGGCACGCCCCAGGCATTGTCGTGATAGGCGAGGTATAATTCATCATCTTCATTTGGCCAGGAGCAGCGGGTGAGGCCATCGCCAATGCGAATAATATCGTCTGAATGGCGGTTTCTTATCAGTTTTGGGTCCATTCTGGCCTCTTTATTTCAAAATCATCCAATTTTACGATTGATTCGGGTAATTTGTCGATACGCATCATGGCCAAGCTGATGTTGCCGATTTGGCAAATCACTTCGCCGACGGATTTTTGGTTGAGCAAAACCTTGTCGCCTTTTTGATGTTGAGCATCTGAGATGAGTGGCAGAAGGCGTTTGCGGGCAGCGGATTTATGACGCATGCGCGACACCACTTCTTGCCCGACATAGCAGCCTTTGGTAAAACTGATACTGCCCAATTTATCAAACCATAAATCTTGCGGGAAATGTTCTGAGGCTTGATAATCGGTGCCAAATTCGATGATGGCGTTGGCAGCCATATAGTGATGAAAATCAGTGTCTTTGCCGCTTGAAACAACGGCCTTGCCGGCCAATATGTGACGTTGCATGGCGGGAATGCGTGGGTCTGGTGCCGAGATGAGCGCGCCGGTATAGGCGTCTGGCGAAATGACCAATTGTAGCGCGTTGCTTAAATCAACAAAATTCACATTGCTGCGCAATTTAAACATGTTAAAGCGGGCAATCAACCAATCTTGAATGCTGGCATGGACATCGAGTAGATAACCATTTTGGTGATTATAGACAAATAGATCAGCCAGAATTTTACCTTGCGGAGTGAGGATGAGCGCATGAATGGCGGCTTGGCTGTTCAGCAAATCGACATCATTGCTAATCTGGCCTTGCAGAAATTCGGCGGCATCTGTGCCGGTGACATGGATAAAACTGCGGTCGGTGCTGCAGATCGGTTGGGCGAGGTTTGTTTTCATCATTCGTCTATCTTGGTTAAGTTTTTACGGGCAAAATAATGCCATGTACCATCGGTGCCGATGGCCAATTGATAACCGGTATATTTGCCGGTTTTTCTGATATTGTTATATTCTGTGGGGGTGACAATTTTGAGCAGGTCAATCATATCCTCGGTGCAGGGATAGCTGAGGTCGGCCTCGGCAAAATATGGCCATATATAAAGATCTACGCCTTGGGTGAGGGGTTTTATGGCATAGGGCAGGGACAAAATCTCGATCATTTGTGCCAAGATATAGCGGCCTTCGGTTTGTTGGGATTGAGCAACCCATGAATGAATTGGCGCGTTTTCATAATTGGCATCGGGGCCAAAATCGGGCACCGGCCAAATCTCGTTGCGATCGACAATTTCTAACATTGGGTTCATATTGCCAAATTGGGCGGTTTCGATAATGTCATGTCGGGTGGTGATGACCAATTCGGGTAGGTTTGCGAGGTCGCCTTTTTTGGCGCAGTCAAATTCATGCGCCAAACTGGTGCTGGTGCTGCAAACAAGCAAAAAGACTGCCAAACTAGGTTTGAACAGTCTTTTTATTGTGCTTCGGAGTATGTCATTTTTCATAATTTCAAAACATAAGTTATAAAGTTGGTGCTTAAGTAACGATATAGCTTTTTAATATGTAAATCAATTATGCCAAATGAAATCTTTGTGATTATTGTATGGTCTTATTGAGGGTAAACTCACCAGTGCGAATGCGTTTGGCTAGGCTTTCGGTCATTTTGGCCACTGGGTCTTCGCCATACTGGTTGACCATGTCTGAAATGGCGGCAAAAATAGCTGCGGTGGCAATCATATCTGATTCAACACCATCATTAATGGCATTTTCCCATGCATCCAACAAATAACCCAAAGCCCGTTGCTTTTCGAATTGTTGATCTACATGTTTGGTTGGATCATCATCGATAAGGTCACTGTTATCGTTTAGATTTTTCATATATAATATCGCCCCAAAACTTCACATATCTATTTTTCGTTGAATTTAAAATAGCATGTTTGGAACGGAACGGGTGGGAAAAATTAACAAAAGGTTAACGCTGTGGATTTGGCTGTTAATATTCAATTAAATCAAAGAGTTAAAATAGTTAAAATTTTATGAATATTTACGGTTAACGAGTTATGAACAAGCTAATTTGAAGCGAATTTCTTCAATCAAACAAGATATCGACGGTTTCTTGGGTGTCGTTAATCGAGGTGTGGGTGAGGGACGTATCATGATGCTGCGCTACAGATGCTGCACCGCTATTGATAACGCCTGAGGCCAAATTTATCCGCTCGCGTAATTTTTCGGTCGTGCTGCTGCATAACATGGTGAGCGAAATTTCATCGAGCTGCATATCGGCTTTCATCGTGGCTTTAATGGTATCTTGGATGATGCGTTCCATCTCGCTGGTGATGGCGTATAGCGTATCGCGGTCATCGCTTAAGGCGGCGTGATAGGCTTCGACGATTAAATCTTGATCGGACAGGCCGCTTTCGGCAAAATGGGTTACATAATCTTTTGGTTGCCATTCGCGTAGCTCATCAATCAGGTCTGGCATGTCAACAATCATATCGAGTAGCATGATAACTTCGTTGAAATGATTGAGATAATCGGTTGCGAGGTAAGTTGTGGGGCTGATTGATTTGCCGATGACGCGCAGGTGAATATCATCAGAGCCACGCCTGGTAGATGATCTTCTTTCTGACAATTCTTCGACTAATGACGACATAAACACTTATATATATATTGTTGTAAACACTTAGCTTCCCTCTTTAGGATACAAAAAAATGGTTAACAAAATAAAAATTATGCTATGTCTAAGGTCTAAACCTGACTGGAATCGTTTGAAATGTGTGGACGCTTTACGCTGATTGCCGAAATAGACTATATCGCTGAGCTGTTTGACAGTGTTGGGTCGATGAATATTACGGACAATTATAGCCGCCCGGCGGTGGAAATGCCGGCGCGTTATAACATTGCGCCGAGCCAGCCAGTGCTGATTATAAAAAACCAAATAGATGTGGTGCAAAGTAAGAAAAATACACCCAATATGCAGTTGGCGCAGTGGGGCTTTATTGCTGATTGGATGCGGGAGCCGCCGCGTAGTTTGATTATAAACGCGCGTAGTGAAACTGTTTTGGTAAAACCGATGTTTAGAGGCGCGATTGAGCAGAATAGATGCATTATACCTGCCACGGGCTGGTATGAATGGAAAACCATTAAAGGTGTGAAACAGCCATTTTATATGAGCCGTGATATGAGTAAGACTAATAATAGTTTGTTAGCTTTTGCTGGGGTTTATAGCCGGTTTATGGCGGCAGATGGTAGTGAGATTGACACGATAGCGATTATGACCAAGCCGGCGGTTGGTATGTTGAAACAAGTGCATGGGCGTATGCCGTGTTTGTTGCCACAAGAGGCTTATAAAAATTGGTTAGATGGCTGGAATATACGCGGGCGCACTGCGGTTGAATTGTTTGATGATGCTGAGGTGGACAGTTTGAAAATGCATGCGGTGAGCCGTGATGTGGGCAATAGCCGCATTGACCGTGTGCATTTTATTGATGAGATTGAGGTGGAAGGGGCTGTGGTAAAAATGCCAGAGCCTAAGGCGCAGTTGAGTTTATTTTGAGATGGGTTGATAAAAGCGCAATAAATAACCATCTGGGTCGGCAATGACGA
>NVUS02000164.1 GCA_002402005.2 OCS116 cluster bacterium
AATGGCTTCCCCACGGGGGTTGAAGTTTGTGACACAATGGTGCATGGTGGCCCCTATCCAGCGTCCACCAATTTTGGTGCAACATCTGTGGGTACAATGGCAATCAGGCGTTTCTTACGTCCGGTCTGTTATCAAAATATCCCAGCAAGTCTGCTACCGGCAGACCTGAAATCATAGCTGGAACGATATCTAGTTGAGTGCGGGGGACCTCATCTATGTTGATCGAATAAGCGTTAATATAAGCGCAATATTGGTCAACATAGATGTAGCACTCACTTAACCAGCGCCTCCAATAACATCCCGATCACAGTCTTTTGAGATTACAAAAGATGCGCAATGCGCCATAAAGGCCTTATAAACTCATATAAGGTCACTGACATGAAAAAACTTTACCCACTCATTGGCTCACTCATCTTATTCGCCGCCGCCTATTTTGGTGGGCTCATCCAAACCTTCACTCTCGCCCACCCATGGTGGTATAAAAACGCCACTTTAGTTGGCGGCGCCATCGGCATTGCCATCGCCCTCATACTCATCTGGTACCGCAACCACAATGCCAAAACCACCAACAAGATCGAAATCCTGCTCGGTGGCGCCCTACTCATCGCCCTATATGTAGATTACACCGCCGGCCGCACCTTCATCGATTCAGATATATTTGAAGCCAGAGCCGGCAAAATCTGGCACTATGGCTATCATACCAGCGTTGCCTTGTTCATCCCCACCGCAGCTGCCCTCATCCGCAAATTCATCAAATGACCCTGCGTTCTGTTTGAGGTTGACAATTTTAAATAATATCATTATAAAAAATAACGTTATAAAAAATAATGATATTGAATATGCCCAACCCATTAACCCAAAATACCGGCTTCCTGCTCGCATCAGTTGCCGCACATGCTTCAAAGACTTATGAAGCCGCGCTGGCCGAATTGGGCTTTCACCCTCATCATATTGGCGTGCTCGAACTTGTTGCCGCCCAGCAGCCTATTGTGCAATCACGCATTGCTGAACAGCTGGGTATTTTCAAGCCAGTCATCGTCACCTTAGTCAATGAGTTAGAGGCCAAAGGCCTGATAAAACGCCACCCTCATCCGACCGACAAACGCGCCCTCGAAATCCACCTCCTGCCCAAAGGCATAAAAACTCTCGACAAAATTCGCCAAACCAGCACCACAACATTGGCGCAGTTCCTCTCCCCCTTAAGCAAAACAGAACAACAGCAATTCCACGCCAGCCTCACCAAGCTTTCAAAGGCATAGATAAACGTGAAAACAGCTTCAAATCTAAAATCACTAGCCCCTTTCATCGCCATCCCAGTCATCGTCGGTCAAATCCCTTCCGGCCTGGCCATGGCGCTTAACCCCAAAATCATCACCGACATCGGATTGGACATATTGCCCGTCCCCGCATGGTTTTTCAACAGCCTATGGGTGGTTATTTATGCGGGCATGGGCATCACCGCGTGGAAAATCCTATCGCTCGAAAAAGCATCAAATGCATCCCCGTCGGCATTCTAATCAGCGGCTTCCTCACCACACATTTCTTCTGGTTCACCGAAAGCTTCCGAACCACCGCCATATTAGACGCCCTCGGCATAATCATTTCCTTCACCGCCTATTGGGTCTGTGCCCAATATTCGCGCAAAGCCAGCTATTGGTTGCTACCATGGGCCATCTGGATGCCAATTACTTTCGCCTTAAAAATCGCCGCACTTAATGGCTTATTTGGTTAATCACGCCGCAACAGACCAAATAATATCATTCTCACCTGCGCCGCAATGGCCTCATTCAGCATATCCTCATCCATTTCTTCCGTCGAAATAAACGCTTGATGCTGCATCATCGCACTGCCAAATAACAGCATAGCCGCCGCCTCAATATCCGTATCTTTCGCCAGCATTCCCACTTGCTGCATATCGCCCAAAATCGGCATCAGCATGGCCGCAATCTGCATATCCATCGCCGCCAATTCCGCCACATCTTTAGCATCTAGTAGAAACAATTGCGCAAATATCTGCCGCATAATGGCTTTGGGAAACAATATGGTAGATTGCGTTATGATTTGTAAAATAGACGTTAAATCAACCACCGCAACATCTTGCGTCATCGCCCCAACACTATGTTTCGGCACATTATCAGTCAGGCTTTTGGTCATATCCCCAAATATCGCAATCAGCAAAATAGATTTCGAACCATAATAATTATACAAAGTGCCCGCCGCAATTTCAGCCCGCTCCGCAATACTCTCCATCGATGTCGCTTCAAACCCATATTTTCTAAACAAATATGTCGCGGCTTTGATGATGGCATTCTGCGTCCGCACCCGTTTTTTTTGCATAATTTTAGTCATAATATTATAGTTCATTCATTTTTATAGTTGACTCTAATTTTATAGCGCCTATATATTTTAAATAGCAAATATTTGTAAAAAATGAAATCAAAAACATGCAACAACTGACAAAGAAAGCCCAATCATGAGCAAAAAAATAAAAATTCACCCCCAATTGCATGATGTATTTGGTCAAGAACAATCACTCATCGAGCTCATTGCCATCATAACATTCGGCACACTCATACCCGTCGCATTATACCAAGCCTTTACCGATGCGTTCACCCAGCCAGCCCTATGGAAAAGCATTTTAGCAACTGTGTTTATTTTAGACATTGCGGCAGGTTGTGTGGCCAATTTCACTAAATCTACAAATAATTTCTACGCCCAGCGCGCCAAACATCGTTGGATTTTTATTGCCATCCATTTTCACATCATCATCGTGGCTTATGGCTTAGAGGCCGATATTTATAATGCAGTGTATATTTGGGCTTACACCATCCTCGCCGCCATCATGGTCAATTTGCTCAAAAACACTTCATTTCAAATATTTTTTGGTGGTTTATTATTGGCCTGTGGCCTCACCATTAACCTATTATTGCCCACTAGCCAGCCCATTATGGCCATCATTCAAAGCCTATTCATGCTCAAAGTTATTTTCAGCTTTTCAGTAGATCATTACCCAACCGAAGAGATGCACTAATATGGTAGATTTACACATTCATGCCATCAACAAAAATGAAAAACCACAATTCGTGACCCTAATGTATGGCGCTTTCAAACATGACCCTTTATTCATTCAAGCATTTGGTCAAGCAAACCAACAAGAAAAAACCGCCAAAAAATTTCTATCTGCGTTATTTGATATGAATGTCATGCTAGGCAACCAACCACTCGGCATTTACAAAGCCAACAACCTAATGGGCTGCATGCTATTGGAAAAACCCATCGGCAATAAATTCGAAAATTTTTACCGTATGATGGCCGCCATCATTAAATTCATCCCCACTATGTTGAGCATGAAAGGCAGCACCGCCAAATTCCTAAATGACTATATGAAAAAAACTCGTGATGCAGCCCCAAACCACAACCATCACTATCTGGCTATGATCGGCATATTATCCACCGCCCAAGGCCAAGGTTTAGGGCGCAAGTTAATGCAACACGCCATTCAGCAATGCAATCAAGACCCAAATTCAAGCGGCATTGCACTAGATACCGAAAATGAAACCAATATCGCCATCTATAAAAAGTGGAATTTTGCATTAAAACAACAGGTTGATGTCAGCAATATTGTCGCTTATTGTATGTTTCGATCGAAATAATCTAGGTTTAACGCGCCGCCCACAACAGGCCACGCTCCAATATCATGCGCATTTGTGGGTGTTTAAACTCATCCGCCGTATGGCCAAGCGCGCTGTAAAATACCCGGGCTTGGTGATATTTATGCTTCCACACCACCGGCATCACCACGCCATCAATATGCGGGTCATATTCGCCGGTAAATGTCGTGGTGGCTAGCACTTCAATCGCCGGGTCAATATGCAAATAATATTGCTCGCTATGATAATCAAAATCATCAATACCCGCCACAATCGCATCGTCAGTGTCACTAATATTCACCCGATAATCAATAATATTGCCCGGATGCGCCACCCATTGCCCACCGGTCATAAATTGATAAGCCGTCTCGGCTCTAAAACTATCGCCCATCGCCCCATGACAACCAGCCAAACCACTGCCGGCTTTCACCGCCGCAATCAGGTTTTCAACTTCATTCGGTTCAATCGTCGCTTGGGTGAACATCGGCACAATCAGGTCAAATTCGCCCAATTTCGGGTCAGCAAAAGCCGCTGTGCCAGCCACCAATGTCACCGCAAAACCGTTGGCTTCCAATATATCTTTCACCACATTTCCGGTGGCTTCCGGCGTATGGCCTTCCCAGCCACCCCATGCTATCAATGCTGTTTTCTTGCTCATATCATTCTCCAATTTGTCCAAACTCTAAATCATCCGACAATGCCGCTGGCCGCGCACATTGATGCTCCAATTTCACAATTCTCTCTTCGTCCGCCGCCGTCTGTATCGCCTGCATCACCTCAAGCACATGCAATGATAGCTCCAGCCCAGCCCGATGCGGTCGATCAGAAACGATGGCCTGCGCCATATCCGCCAAGCCCAAAATCCGGTAATCCCCATCACCATAAATATGCGTTTGCTCAACATCTTGCCAGTCATCAAGCCCAGC
>NVUS02000165.1 GCA_002402005.2 OCS116 cluster bacterium
AAACGCCAATGCAATTGGCCCAAGTGCCAAATCAAACAGGCGGTTGCCTTTGCTGCTCTGGAAATAATATTCGCGTTTGGCTGCGGCTTGCGAGATTATGGCGATCTGCCTCACATTCAATCCAAATGCCTCATAGATTTTATGCTGTTGTGGCTCTAGTGCGCGTTCATTAGGCAAAAATATGCGGCTTGGGCAGGATTCAATCAAAGCAGGTGCAATGCTGCTGTTGGCAATATCTGACAATGATTGTGTGGCAAATATTACCGACACATTACGCTTACGCAAGGTTTTAAGCCATTCGCGAATACGTCCTGCAAATTCGGGATCATCAAGAAACACCCATGCTTCATCAAGGATGAGCAATGTTGGTTTGCCGTCAAATCTCTCTTCAAGACGATGAAACAAATATGTCAGCACAGGAAGAACTGCACTTTTGGTGTGCATTAATTCTTCCATTTCAAAACATTGAACTGAACCTAGATTCAATTTGTCCAAATCAGCATCAAGCAAGCGTCCATGCGGGCCAGATAGAGTGTAAGGTTGAAGAGCCAGTCGCAAAACGTTGCTCTGAAACAATGCAGATAAACCTGTTAGAGTCCTTTCTGCCATCGGGGCTTGTGATAAGCTCACTAATGCTGACCAAATTCCTTCTTTGTATTCTGGTGTAAGAACAATTTCTTCATGGGAAATTAGGTCGCATATCCATTCATGTGCCCATACTCTTTGATTGGCGTCATTAATGTTGGCAAGTGGTTGGAATGCGGCTTGGCCAATATCATCGGCACCACCTAAGTCAAACCATGTGCCACCCATTGCCAAAGTCGCTGTTCTGGCCGAACCACCTTTGTCAAAAATATAGACTTGTGAATCTTCATAGCGTCTGAACTGCATGGCAATCAGTGAAAGTAGTACGGATTTTCCCGCACCTGTCGGGCCAACTACAATAGAATGACCAACGTCACCTTGATGAAGATTTAATCTGAATGGTGTCGCACCGCCAGTTTCAGCCATAAGCAAAGATGGTGCATTTAAATGCTCATTATATTCCTGTCCCGCCCATATCGATGAAAGCGGTGTCATATGAGCGAGATTTAAACTGGATATTATTGGCTGTCTGACGTTGGCATAGGTGTGGCCTGGTAAACTTCCTAGCCACGCATCAATGGCGTTGACGGTTTCATTGATTGTTGTGAAACCAGCACTATTGACCGTGCGCTCCACAATTCTCAGCTTTTCATCAACGAAGGCAATATCGGTGTCCCAAACGGTAATTGTGGTGGTGAAATATCCATAGGAAACGAGATCGCCACCCAATTCTTGCATTGCAGCATCGGCATCAAAAACTTTATTGTCGGCATCGGTATCAACAAGAACCGATTGCTCATTAGTCATAACTTCTTTCAAAATCGACATAACGCTTTTGCGTTTGGCAAACCATTGACGACGATATTTCCCCAAAACTTTAATGGCTTCGACTTTATCCATTGAAATGAATCGAGACGACCAGCGATATGAAATCCCAAGATTATTGAGAGCGTCTAATATTCCCGCTGTGGTAGAGCCTGGAAATGATGTGATGGTGATAATGCGCATATGAGCATCACCCAACATTGGCGCAAGGCCGCCAGTTAAGGCACAATCGGCAAGAATGGCATCGAGATATAGAGGTATTTCAGGGGCAACAATTGGGTGCCGTTTTGTCGATATTGTACCGTGCAAATATGTTAGTGTTTCTGCATCATCCAACATTTCCAACTCTGGCAATGTGCCAGCAAACAAATCAAAAGCTCGGTCAGATTGATTGATGAACGCGTTTAAATGATCGCGGGCATCAAAGCCCCTATGATTACCAGGTGTTTCAAGCAACAGTTCTTGGGCTTTGTTTGTGTGGTCTTCGGGTGGTAAATAACAGAGCGTCAGATAGAATGTTGAATCATAGTGGGTCAGTTCTGCTTCAAATGCCCCCTTACGTTCTTGCTCCACCAGCCATGACGCTAAATCTGGAAATTCTGATTCAGGATATTCGGAAATCTCATGCCGATCAGCCTCAAAGAATATCGCCCAACCAGAACCAAAACGTTTAAGTGCGTCATTTATTCTGGCACTCGTAGCAATCAATTCAGATTGCGTCGATGAATCTAAGTCTGGGCCGCGATAACGTGCGGTGCGTTGAAATGAACCATCCTTGTTTAAGACGATTCCTGGGGCAATTAACGCAGCCCAAGGCAGGTAATCAGCAAGGCGGTTCGGGCGTTTTTGATATTCTCTAAGGTTAAACATTTTAGGTGTCCAGATAAGATTTGTGACGGATATGACGCATTAGAACGTCCATGAATTGCGGGTCTTTTTTGGCAGCCATAACTGCGCCACCATGACCAATGAGCCAGATGGCAACACCGACAAACCACAGTTGAAGACCTAAGCCGATTGCGGCTGCGAGAGTGCCAATGATGATCGCCACGTTGCGGGGAACACCACCGAGCAAAATAGGCTCGGTGAGTGAACTATGTAGAGGAATTACAAAACCTTCCATTATACCAAAGCTCCACCAGCGAAGCTGAAAAAGCTCAAGAAGAAAGAAGCCGCTGCAAACGCAATAGTCAGGCCAAAGACAATCTGAATGAGCCGCCTAAACCCGCCACTGGTTTCGCCAAAAGCAAGCGTTAAACCAGTAAGGGTAATTACCATCACCGCAATAATTCTAGCAACAGGGCCAGTTATGGATTCGAGGATTGATTGCAATGGTGCTTCCCACGGCAGGCCAGAGCCAGCGGCTTGTGCGGTCACAATGCTCAAAGCTAAAGCAATCATAATGGTTGAGGTTTGAATGCTTTTTCTTCGCATCAGTTGAGTTTTAATATTCATTATTTTTTCCTTGTTGGGTTGGGGGAAAGGTTAATTATTGAGGTGAATGCAGCGAATAATCACCATCATCATTGAGGCCAGTGACAAGCTTAATGGTGTCAATTTTCCGTTCATCACCACGGCCTTTAATGAAAATCAACATGTCAATGGCATCGGCAATCAAGCGTCTAGGAACTGTGACAACGGCTTCTTGAATCAACTGTTCAAGGCGATATAGTGCGGCTTCGGCACTATTGGCATGAAGCGTAGCAACACCGCCTGGGTGTCCTGTATTCCATGCTTTCAACATATCCAAAGCTTCGGGGCCGCGCACCTCACCAACAATTATTCTGTCGGGTCGCAACCGCATGGTTGACCTTACTAAGTCGGACATGGCGGCAACACCAGGTTTCGTGCGCAATGAAACAAGGTCAGGAACAGGACAATGAAGCTCTCGTGTATCTTCAATGATGATTACACGCTCATCTAACTCGACTAGCTCATTGAGCAAAGCATTGGTTAGAGTGGTTTTGCCG
>NVUS02000166.1 GCA_002402005.2 OCS116 cluster bacterium
GTAATTATTAGATAGTAATCAATTACTATCTTTTGGAGAGCCGCATGCGTAAAAACCTCACTGCTGACGAGAGGCGTACTGTAACTATAGATGCAGTGGTCGATTTGGCGGCGAAACAAAACCCCAGTAACATTACCACTGCTGCCATTGCAAAGCATATGAATTTGACGCAAGGCGCATTGTTCCGACATTTTTCAAACAAAGAGGCGATATGGAAATCAGTCATGGAATGGGTGAGTAAACGCTTATTGTCGCGGGTTGAAAAAGCGGCCGTTAATGCCGCCAACCCTCTGGCTGCACTTGAAGCTGTGTTCATGACACATATCGATTTTATAGTGGCGCACCCAGGTGTGCCGCGTATGTTATTTGGCGAATTGCAACGAGCTGAGACCACCCCTGCAAAAGAGATTGTCCATTTAACACTCAAAAAATATGGTTTGTTAATTGCTGACCTTATTGAAGAAGGTAAAGCCCAAAACTTAGTGGCAATAAGTATAGATGCCAATGCGGCATCGGTGATGTTTATAGGCAGCATTCAAGGGCTCGTTATGCAGTCAATGTTAAGTGGCGATATCAATTTGATAGAGGCCAAAGCAGCCGGCATCTTTAAACTGTTCAAACAGAGCATTGAGAAAAAACTATGAAAAACCTTATGAAAAGAGCCTTCATTCTGCCGCTTATCATTGTAATTGCAGTGGTTTTGGTGGCTTATAAAATTAATAATAATCCGGCTATCGGACATGTGGATTTGCAATACCCGACCAAAACGGTTGAAATAATTACGGCCAAAAGCCTTTCGTTTCGCAATCGTGCCATTGCCTTTGGCAGCATAGAAGCGGCAACCTCTCTAACCGTAAAAGCCGAAATTAACGGCAAAATTAGCTATATACACCCAGATTTAAAACCAGGCTCTAGCCTTGCTCATGGCACAGTGGTTTTGCGCATTGAACCGACTGCATTTGAGCTTTCACTCGCGCAAAGCAAGGCCGGTTTGGCCGGTAGTGAGCATTCGCTAAAACAGTTGCAAGTCGAACAAAAAACCACTCAGCAATTTTTGAAAATTGCTCAAAAGAATTTTGAACTTGGCTATAAGGACCTTGAAAGCTCAGCAAAATTATTGACTCAGAAGGTGATTTCACCTTCTAAATATAACATTGCCGAACAGAAGCAATTGCAATTGCAACAACAGGTTGAAGATTTGCAAGGTAAATTGGCAAGCTTCCCAAGTCGCTCGGCGGTGCTTGTGGCGCAAATTAACAAATCCAAAGCTCAGTTGGATCAAAGTCAAGATATTTTGAATCGAACAGAAATTAAGTTGCCATTCGCTGCCCGCATTGGTCAAGTAAATATAGAAAAAGGCGAATATGTTGGCATCGGGGGGCAATTGTTCGAAGCTTTGGGACTGGAAGCCGTTGAAGTTACAGCCCAATTGCCGCTAAAACAATTCTCATCATTGCTGGTCATTGACGGTGATCAAGAGCTGAAATTACAATCCCCAGAGCAAATTCTATCGCAATTTGAAGACATTGATTTAGATGTGAACATTCAGTTGGTTCAGGGTGTCGAAGAAAATACAATGTGGCACGGTGAGTTGGTGCGTATAAGCGAGGCGGTAGACCCAACAACCAATACAATCGGATTGGTCGTAAGAGTTGAAAACCCCTATGATGGCGTATTACCGGGCATAAAGCCGCCTTTATTGAAAGGCATGTTTGTGCGGGTCGAATTTATTGCTCCCCCAATCCAGCAGATGGTCTTGCCGCGCAAAGCCATTCATCAAGGGCGTGTTTATATTGTCACTAAAGATGATAAATTGGAAATAAGGCCCGTATCGATAACGCGCAAACAAGGCGAATTGGTGGTGTTGGAAACTGGTGTTGAAACTGATGAGAAAATCATCATAACTGACATTGTGCCGGTTATTGAAGGGCAGCCATTAAATGCGATTTTGGCCACAGAAATTGAAAAACAATTGGCCATAGATGCATTTGGGAAAACCAAAAATGGAGATGCAAAATGATCCGTTACTTTGCATCGCACCCCACCGCTGGTAATATCTTAATGATGGCGATTATTGCCATTGGTCTATTTTCAGTTTCTAACTTAAATAAAGAAACTTTCCCTTTGTTGAAACCCAGCAAAGTTCAGGTCACTATTCTCTACCCAGGCGCTAGCCCTGCAAATGTTGAGAATGGCATTTGCAATCCGATTGAAGACGCAACCGATGGCATTAGCTTTTTAAAACAACAAGATTGCGATGCGCGCGAAAATTTGGCTATCTTTACATTAGAAATGCAAGAAAATGGCAATATTCGTGAATTTACCGATGACGTTAAAACTCAAATTGATGCCATTCATAATTTTCCAGAAAATGCTGAGCAACCGATAATCAAACTGCTTGGTCGTATCAACCCAGTTGCGAATGTTGCCATCACTTCCAAAAATTTAACTTATAATGAGTTGAAGGCGTTGGCGGTTCACTATCGCGATAGGCTTGTGGCTTTGCCGCAAATTCCGATTGTCACCATTGATGGGTTTTCGAGCCATCAATTGCAGATTTTAATTCACTCCGACACTCAAAAGAAATATAATTTAAGTGTGCAGCAAATTGCTTCACTTGTTTCTGCGCAGGCTGTGGAGTTGCCTGCCGGCACAATAAATAGTGGAGTGACAAGTTACCAAATTCAATTTAATAACATACGCAAAACCATTGATGAATTGTCTGATTTAGTGATTGTCAATAATGCCAATGGGGTTGAAATTAAGCTTGGCGATGTTGCAACCATTGTCGATAGGTTCGAAAAACCCGAAGAACGTATTGAATTAAACGGTCAACCCGCAGCCATTTTACAAATTAGTAAAAATACCATTGATGACACACTAAAAGTTGCCGATGCGTTGAACGAATTTGTAGCTGCAGAAAATGCAATATTGCCAGCAGGCACTCAGCTGACAGTCTTAAATGACAATTCCACCTTGGTGCGTGATCGGCTTCAGCTCTTACTCACAAATGGGTGGCAAGGCTTGGTTTTGGCAAGCTTGGCATTGTTGCTGTTTTTCTCGTGGCGCTATACTTTTTGGATTGCCTTGGGGTTGCCCATTTCATTTTTGGGTGGCTTGGCGATGATGGTATTGTTCGGCATTAGCATCAATATGATATCTATGGTGGCATTGTTAATGGCCATTGGCATTTTGATGGATGATGCCATTGTATTGTCTGAAAATATTGATCGTGAGTTCAGAAACGGAAAATCACCATTAGATGCAGCGGTAGACGGTACAAAAAAAGTGTTTGCAGGTGTATTTTCATCTTACCTCACTTCAGCTTTATTATTTGGCAGCTTGTTGATGATGAAAGGCGACATTGGCCAAATACTGGGCGTATTGCCCATCGTATTGCTGTCAGTCTTAACGGTCAGCCTCATAGAGGCTTTTCTAATTTTACCGCATCATTTAAAACAATCCTTGGTTCATGCTGCCCAACAAAAACAGCCCAAATGGCGTATTTGGTTTGAAGCTAAATTTGCTAAATTTCGCGATGCTGTGAGCTTTGCAGCGCGGGTGGCAATGGATTTTAGATACGTCACTTTGGGTCTGGCTGTGGCTATGCTTATATTTTCAGTCGGTCTGATCGCCACAGGAACAGTGAAATTTAAGGCGTTTCCATCGCTTGAAGGTAATAATATTGAGGCAAGGGTTTTGTTGCCGCAAGGCACGCCGCTGGCCGAAACCGAGCGGGTGATGGCTATATTGCTTGCCTCGCTAGACAAAACAAATAAAATACTGAGTCAAAATGAACCATCGCCCCTGATTGAAAATGTACAGTTAATTTATGGCAAGCATGGCGATGTGCCAGAGAATGGCACTCATTTGGCCACTTTGAGCGTGGATTTATTGTCGACAGAAGTTCGCAATACAAATATGGCCGAATTGATTGAGCTGTGGCAGCAAAATACCCAAGCCTTACCAAACATAATCAACATTCAATATAAAGAACCGGTGGTTGGCCCCGCAGGCCGTGCCATACATATACGCTTGGTGGGGGAGGATTTGGCGATGTTGTCCAAAGTCTCGGGTGAAGCGCAAAATATCATCCGCGGTTATGATGGCGTGAACAATTTGATTGACGATTTGCGCCCAGGCAAACCACAATATAGCATTCAATTAAAATCTGGCGCATTGGCGGCGAATATAAATTCTCAAGATGTTGCGCTGCAATTGCGTTCCGCTTATTTACAAGTAAAAATTGCCGAAGTCTATCAGGGCAGGGAAGCTTATGACATCGTTGTCAAGCTTGATAGCGAGCCAACGCATGCATTGGCCGATTTTGACAATTTCACAATATTCTCCAACACGGGTAAAGCCTTGCCATTGAATAGCATTGCGAACGTGGTTGAGATACGCGAGTTTTCGCGCATTGGGCATATTAATCATCAACGTGTGGTCAATATTTATGGCGATGTGGATGCAAAAATTGCCAATACCACTGAGCTTGTTAAAGATTTGCAACCTAGGTTGGCTGAGTTAATGAAAAACTACCCCAATATTGAAATTGTCTATAAGGGCGAAATAGAAAATGGTGATGAAACCAAAATGTCGATTCTTTCGGGTTTTGGTTTTGGTTTGCTGGGTGTTTTTTTATTGCTTAGCTTACAATTTAGAAATTATCGCGAGCCACTCATTGTGATGGTCAATATACCTTTGGCTTTGGTGGGCGCCATATGGGGGCACTTAATCATGGGGTTGGATTTTACCATGCCAAGCATGATTGGTTTTGTATCTTTAGCAGGCATTGTGGTCAACGATTCTATTTTATTGGTCGAATTTGTCAAACATAGAGTGGCAGAAGGGCTAGCGTTAAAAGACGCCGCTCAACAAGCCGTGAGTGATCGTTTTAGAGCCATTTTCCTCACCTCTATAACCACCATTGCCGGCATGACACCGCTTTTGTTTGAAACCAGCACTCAAGCGCTTATTTTGGTGCCACTGGTAACTTCTATTGTGTTTGGCATGATAACCTCGGCATTGCTAATTATGTTTGTTCTGCCCGCAATATATATGATTATGGACGATATGGGCTTTGTGAAATTGAATGTGAAGTCTGAACTTACGCAGGAGGAAACATCATGAATGGCCCGCTGAAAACAAAACCCAAATCACCAATCATTATGGCAATAATTGCCTTAATTTTTGGCATTGCCACTATATATTCTGGTGGTGAAGTGTTGTTTGTGGATGGTGCAGGCCGCATACGGGCAGGGGACTATATCGGCTTCATTGTTTGGTTCAATTTTATAGCTGGTTTTGCTTATGTTTTGGCAGCTTATGGGCTTTATAAATCAAAGCAATGGTCGGTGCTTTTCTCCAAAATTATTGCCATCGCCACATTGATCGCCTTCGGTGCTTTAGGTGTGCATATTTTTAACGATGGTGCCTTTGAAATCCGAACCATAGCCGCCATGATGTTGCGTAGTTTGGTTTGGGTGGTGATTGCCTATTTTGCCACCAAGAAAATAAAAAACTAACCGTTTAGTTTATTTCTGCGCCATAAACCCGGTGATGATATCTAGCAATTCTGTGGTGATTTCCTCTTGCCATTGTTGGCGAGACAGATGTTCGAGTTGGTCATGTTTTTTAATGATATTTTGATGAGCCTGATCCATGGCAATTAATCGACCATGATTTTCTGCATGAAGGCTTTCCATAGCCGCACAACTGAGCGAAGCCATTAAATATTCTTCGGTTAAATATCTTAACAATTGCGTGGGCGGCATGTTCAAAAGTGGCAACTCTTCTTGCTTGTTAGCCAACAGTAAATCCTGCACTTGCACCGGAAAAAGTGAGCGGTACATAATTCTGCCGCCACCCGCACCTCGTTGCTCGGTATAAATCAATTTAACAGAAGATATACCTTCGCCCACAGCCTGAAATAAACGAGCTGCAATTTCTCTGATAGTTTTCTGAACCGAGCTATGCTCACTGCTCATTGGCATTGCCCAAACAGGATCAACATCATACTCTGTAGCAAGTAAATTACCGCGCGATCCAATAATGGCAATGTCTGTGTATTCTGTTGCCTTTGAACGAGCCATTTTTAGAATCGGCCGGTTAAACCCGCCAACAAATCCAAACTCTGAACAGAAAATAATTAAAAGCTCCTTGGGAGACGGCTCTGCCGTTTGAGCCATATGTTCCTGATAATCCTTAAAGCGCATAATAGAGCCAGCCACAACTTCACGATAATGCCGCATGCCAATAACTGGTTTTTGGCTTTGTTGCACCCGCAGAGCCGCCATTGATCGCAATGCCGATATAATGTCTTTAAGTTTTCCAACATTGGCTTTACGTTTATCCAAATCACGGCGTTGCATTTGCATCCCCATCATAAGAATGAAACTGTTCGCTATACTCACAAAGCATTTCATAAAAAATATTTTTGTCTTTTAACAGTAATTCTCCGCCGTCAATAATCCGGTTGATGACCAGAGCAGCAGCCTGTTGGGTTATCCACTCGCCGATGCCATTCTTAAACTGCGCGACATCATCCAAGCTCAAGCGGTCTAATATATTTTCTTTAAGCGCAAACAGCAGCGCAAATTGCTCGCCAAGCGGTAACGGTC
This sequence comes from OCS116 cluster bacterium, assembly GCA_002402005.2. Lineage (GTDB taxonomy): Bacteria > Pseudomonadota > Alphaproteobacteria > Rhizobiales > OSC116 > OCS116. The sequence goes on from NVUS02000166.1 coordinate 6,621, forward strand.
TGTATTGAGATTGTCCAAGCACGGCACGAATCCGCCTGCCATGTTCGATGGCCTTAAGGGTATGTTGGTCAGTGGTTGTTGAAAAGCGGGTGAAGATTTCCAATTCCTGAAACTGAGCATAGTCGATTTTTAAACTATCTACCAAATGACGAATGACCCCTACCTGAGTTTTGCCACCCACACGCGATACACTACGTCCGACATTTACCGCTGGTTTCAATCCCTCATTAAATAATTTCGGTTCTAGATATATTTGCCCATCAGTAATGGAGATAAGATTTGTCGGAATATAAGATGACAAATTACCGGCCTGTGTTTCCACAATCGGCAATACGGTTAATGACCCTCCGCCTTTTGATGCATTCAACCGCGCCGAACGTTCAAGCAGACGGGCATGAATGTAAAATATATCGCTTGGGTAGGCCTCGCGCCCAGGTGGATACCCCAAAAGCAGTGCAAGTTCCCGATAGGTGGCGGCATGTTTGGTCATATCATCTATCACCAGCAATACATCGTGCCCCTGATCCATAAAATATTCTGCCATGCTGCACGCACTATAGGGGGCGATCCATTGTGCGCCAGGGCTACTGTCTGCGGCGGCAACTACAAAAATACAATTTTCCATTTTTCCGTAACGCTGTACGGCTTCAATCACGCTGCTGACTGTCGAACTTTTCTGCCCGACCGCCGTGTAAATGCAGATAACACCAGTGTCTCGCTGATTGATAATCGTGTCGACTGCGATGGCGGTCTTCCCCGTTCCTCTATCGCCGATAATCAGCTCTCTTTGTCCGCGTCCGAGTGGCAGCATGGCATCAATAACCGTAATTCCGGTTAACAACGGCACGGTAACAAGCTCCCGATCAACTATGGCCGGTGCGGGGCGTTCAATATCCCGATACGCTGCTGGCACAAGTGGTGGGCCACCATCAAGCGCCAAGCCCAAAGGATCCATAACCCGACCCAGCAATTTTTCTCCGACCATGGTTTGAGCCACAGCCCCACTACCAGAAACTTCCGAACCGGCTTTGATACCTTGCTCCGCACCCAAAAGAATGCATCCCAGCACTTCTTCAGTAATGCTTAAGACCATACCACGCACGCCGGTTTCAAAAATAACCAGCTCATTCAACTTGGTTTTTGAAAGGCCAGATACCATGGCGACACCATCGCCAATTTTTTCCACCCGACCTTTATGCTCTAGCTTGGGGCTTATTTGAATGTCATCCGTTACATCTTGAACTTGGCTAAGCCAATTATTAATTTTTTTAGAAAACTTCATGGATGATCAGCCCGCTCATAAAGTGTTGCTTTGATTTCGTCTAGGCTGTCTTGCCAGTTAAAGCGGATGAGACCGTTTGGAAATTGAATGTTAGCGCCTGCAATCAGCGATTGATTAACACTGAATGTAAAACTTGCCTTGCTGTTAAATACACTATCAATAGCTTTGCTCCAGCGCTTCTGAGTTGCGGCATTCAATTTTTCTGCGGTAATGATATTCAGGTCACCATCCGTCAAATGATCTTCAATATTGCTAAATTCAGCAGGGGTGATTGATTCGAAATGAGCGATGATTTTTTCCAAAAACATAGCGTTCAAATCGCCAGACTGGCTTTCCATTAATATATGACGAGCCAAAGTAATGGCAAGATCCGTAGCACCCCGACGCATTTCAACTTCGGCTTTATGATATTCGCGTTCAATATCCTGCTGGGCAAGGTCACGCAATTTGTCCACTTCTTCTCGCCCTTGCTGTATTAATTTATCATAGGCACGGGATTCAGCAATGCGGGCATCAGCAAGTATTTGTTTGCGCTCTTCATCAATTTTCTCATATATGGCGTTGAGCTTTTCATTTTTGCTCTGTGCTAATTTTTCTACCTGTTGCGCGTTTTCCATGGCCAGTGCGTTTTCGGCCTGCCGACGGGCAATGGCCGCCATGACGGGGCTGTATAAAAACACCTTCAACAACCACACCAATGCGATGAAGTTGATGGTCTGAAGTCCAAACGTCCATAAATCAAATTCCATGGGCTTAACTTACGAACGGGTTGGCATAAAGCAAAAGCAAAGCCACAACGAGGCAATAAATTGCCGTTGTTTCAATCATCGCAAGTCCCACAAAAAGCGTTCTCGACAAAGGCCCAGCTGCTTCTGGTTGGCGGGCAATGGCGTCCATCGCTCGCGCCACCGCGTAGCCTTCGCTTAACGCAGGGCCAACCGCTCCGGCTGATACCGTCACAGCGGCGGCAATGATACTGATATATTCTAGTTCCATTTTAGTCTCCTTATGTTTCGTCCGCTATGGCAGCGGCAATAAATACTGTAGCAAGAATTGCAAAAATATAGGCCTGTAAAAGGCTGATTAAAACATGCAACACCATCAACGGGATGGGCAGCAGAAGGCCCGCAAACATCAGCAAAAGTCCAATCAAAAACTGGCCACTCATCATATTTCCAAACAAGCGCACCATCATAGAAAAACTTCGCGTAAACTGCGAAAGAAGGGTAAAAGGCAGCATGATTATATTTGGTTTAAGAAAGCTTTTTAAATAAGCTCCAAGACCTCGCGTCGTGATGCCGACATAATGCACACTGAAGAAAGTGATCATCGCCAACGCTCCTGCGGTTTCCAATGTTGCGGTGGGTGCTGATAATCCCGGCAGCAAATCCACCAAATTTGCAATGGCAATAAAAATAAACAACGTTCCAATTAATGGCAAAAAATGTAGTTTTTTATCCAATATTATTTCGCCTATCTGCTGATCAATACCTGTCACCAGAA
>NVUS02000167.1 GCA_002402005.2 OCS116 cluster bacterium
GAAGACCTGCTATCAAACCGTCGATATTTAACCGGTTCAACCATTACCGAGGCAGATTGGCGACTGTTCACCACTTTGGTGCGCTTCGACCCTGTCTATGTGGGGCATTTCAAATGTAACATTCGCCGCATTGCCGATTACCCTCACCTGTCAGGCTATGTGCGCGATTTGTATCAGCATCCTGATGTCGCACAAACCATCAATATGGAGCATATTAAAAACCATTATTACGCTAGCCATGAAACCATCAACCCCTCGCGCATTGTTCCCAAGGGGCCAGAAATCGATTACACTGCACCACATAACCGCGCACAATTAAGCTAAAAGGATTATATTTCATGCCCCATAATGACACCGCCATAATCGCTGCAAAAAAGCCAACGAAAGTCGCCTTGGAGGCAGGTAAAAATTATTTCTGGTGTCGTTGCGGCCGATCGGCCAATCAGCCTTTTTGCGATGGATCACACGCAGGCACAGACATTAAACCCCTTAAATTCACCGCCGAAAAATCTGAAAATGCGTTTCTTTGCCAATGTAAAGCAACTGCCAATGCGCCATTTTGCGACGGCGCACACGCTAAACTTGGTGAACTTGGTGTAGGCGACCCCGCGCCAAAACCCAAGTCAAAAACAGCAATGCCTGTCGCCATACCAACGCCAGAAGAGCCCACAGTGGCGCGCATTCATGAGCTTGCGCGGGATGGCTTGTCTAAGCTTGGCCGTCATGGGGAAATGGTGGCAATGGGTGTGCCGCGCAAAGATTTGCCGCATTGGGACGATATACAGATTTTACCCGCTCAGATGGCACGCAAACCGTTGTTCGACGATCACCCTGTGGCGACCTCCACCATCATTGGCCCCCGCGCTAAAAAACCGTTGCAACTTGATATTCCGTTATTTGTTTCTGATATGAGCTATGGCGCTTTGTCAGAGGAGGCTAAAATTGCCTTGGCACGCGGTGCGGAACTGGCTGGTACGGGCATCTGTTCGGGCGAAGGCGGCATGCTTACCGAAGAACAAGCCGAAAATAGCCGTTACTTTTACGAGCTTGCCTCGGCGCAATTTGGCTGGAAACCAGAATTGGTAGATCGCGTTCAGGCTTTTCATTTTAAAGGCGGGCAAGGTGCAAAAACTGGAACTGGTGGGCATTTACCGGGCGATAAAGTGCAAGGAAAAATAGCTAAAGTTCGCGGGTTAGAAGTTGGTCAGGCGGCTGTGTCGCCTGCAACATTTTTAGATTTAAGAACGCCAGCCGATTTTAAGAAATTTGCCGATCAAGTGCGTGAGCGCACAGGCGGCATTCCTATTGGGTTTAAATTATCTGCCAATCACATAGAAGATGACATTGATTTTGCACTTGAGGCCAGCGCTGATTACATTATTTTAGATGGCCGCGGCGGTGGCACTGGCGCTGCACCAATGATTTTTCGCGATCATATTTCTGTGCCGACAATCCCCGCTTTGGCGCGCGCACGCAAACATCTAGATGCAAAAACAGGCCGTGATGTGACCTTAATCATTACGGGCGGTTTGCGCGTTGCAGAAGATTTTGTCAAAGCCATTGCATTGGGAGCTGATGCGGTTGCGGTGTCAAATTCGGCAATGCAAGCGGTCGGCTGTATTGCCGCGCGGATGTGCAATACAAATAATTGCCCGGTCGGCATTGCCACCCAAAAACCAGAATTGCGGGCACTCCTGAACGTTCAAACAGGGGCAGAAAAACTCGCCCGCTATTTTGGGGCATCTGTTGAGTTAATGCAGGTTTTAGCGCGTGCATGTGGCCACGCTCATATTTCAGACCTTTCACAACGCGACATCACAACTTGGAAGCGCGAAATGGCCGATTTAAGTGGCATTCGATTTGCTGGTATTTTAGGATAATTAATATGTTTGACCAAACCCTTATAAGACAAGACCCGTTGCCAAATGAAATGCAAATTTTGCTCGATAAATATCCACGTAAGGCGTGGGAAGCACATCCGAATTTTAAACAAGCGACGCAAAATTGGCTCGGTGCGCACAAGATGTTTCGAGCATTGAGCAAAGCCGTACGAGAAGATGCCGAATTATTTTTGGACAAAAAGATAGACCCGCGGAATTATGCGGCAAAATTATCATACCGCGGCAATGCGCTCGTTGGAAACCTGCACGGCCATCATGGGTGGGAAGATTATTCATATTTTCCTGAACTCTCAGCGGCCGACCCGAGATTCGATTCTGGTTTGCAAATATTAGAAAATGACCATGTCGTGCTCGATGAAGTTTTAAATGATTTCACCGATGCAGCCATCCGCACATTGGATTTAATAAAGTCAGATGAGAAAGCGGCTTTTGACGAAATTGGCAAAGTTTACGAAGGCGCTGAGTTCATTGAAAAATTGCTGACCAGACATTTACAAGACGAAGAAGAGCTTGCCGTGCCGATCATCATCCACCACAAATTGCGTGGCTGAAACCAAAGGAATTCAGAACATGTCCAATGACGACAATATGTCAAATAACTCTAATGTTTCAGTCGACAGCTCCACTGAAGAAGCCCAAACAAATGCTGCACAACGCAGAGCCAAAGGCGAATTTGTCCGAGGTGTTAGTGGTTTTAGAAGCATCTTGGGGCAAGACCCCGATTTTCCTGCACAAGCCAATCGTTACCATCTTTTTGTTGCCTTAAATTGCCCATGGTGCCATCGAGTGACATTAGCGAGGAACGTTCTTGGCCTGCAGGACAGCATCAGCATGGATGTTGCCTTCCCGAGTAGAACCAATGATGATGACCCTATCGGCCCCAACTTTTGGGAGTTTAGCCCCGCACGAATCGCAACGCTTACTGGCGAAATATTGCCCGAATGCACACTTGAAACCGCGACAGACAAGCAGTTTCGTTTGGTAAAGCAAATATATGAAGCCGAAGGCTCTAACGAGGCAAGCGTACCCATTTTATACGATAAAAAAACCAAACGGATTGTGACCAATGAAAGTGCCGAGATTATTCGTATGTTGAGCCAACATGCCGCGGCATTGGGTAGTGAAATGTCTGATGAGGATCGCCCTAATTTGTACCCAGACGGCGAGAATAGCCTACAATTACGTGCAAACATTGACAGTTTGAATGAGCAAATTTACACAAATATTAACAATGGCGCTTATAAAGCGGGCTTCTCTTCCAACCAAGCGGTATATGCTGAGGCATTTCATAATTATTTCGCCACGCTTGCCGAGCTAGAGAAAATTCTTGCAACTGATAACAGACCTTTTTTGACAGGTGACCTGTTCACCGAAGCCGATCTGCGCCTGTTTCCAACATTATACCGACACGACCCGATATATTATGTGCGCATGAAATTAAACGGCGCAAAAATTCTCGACTTCCCACATATTTGGCGTTGGCTGTGCAGAGTGTATGCCCTACCGGGCGTGGCAACGAGCAATTCTCTCATACATTGCCGACAAGGCTATTTTGGCCGTTCATGGAATAACGTGGTGCCACTAGGCCCTACCCACCCGATGACTTATCCCGAGGCCTATAACCATCCAAATTTAGCC
>NVUS02000168.1 GCA_002402005.2 OCS116 cluster bacterium
ACCGTCACCTGTGCCGAACCACTCACATGGGATGAACAACGTTGGAGCTGGGATGCCGCCAATGAAAATGGCGCTGACCAAGGCTTTGGCACATTAGACACCGCCAACGCCAAAAAGCACATTGTCGCCATCGATTTTGGCATCAAACGTAACATCCTACGCTGCTTAACCAGCCTCGATTGCAAAGTCACCGTCGTGCCAGCCAGTACCAGTGCCGCAGACATTTTGGCTCTCAACCCCGATGGTATTTTCCTGTCCAATGGCCCCGGCGATCCGGCCGCCACTGGCGAGTATGCAGTGCCGACCATCAAAACACTCATCGATAGTGGCAAGCCAATCTTTGGCATCTGTTTAGGTCATCAAATGATGGCATTGGCTTTCGGTGGCACAACCATCAAAATGCACCAAGGCCATCATGGCGCTAACCATCCGGTACTAGATAACAATACCAAAAAAGTCGAGATCACCTCGATGAATCACGGCTTTGCAGTCGATGCCAAAAGCTTACCGGCTCATGTCACAGAATCACATGTTTCATTATTTGATGGCAGCAATTGCGGCCTACAAGTTGATGGCAAGCCGATATTCTCAGTGCAACATCATCCAGAAGCCTCGCCCGGCCCGCAAGATAGCTACTATCTTTTTGACCGTTTTTTCGACAATCTGTAAATAATTAGCCCCATATCTTGAAATAAATGTCAAAAGCTTTAAGTTTGATACAAGTCAAAATAGGGAAACTCTATGCTCACATCCGCGCAAATGGTCGCCATCGTCAAAGAAATTGATGCCACATATGTAGATGGCTGTTGCCCACCGATCGAGCGCGCCGATCTGGTCAAATATTACAGCGACGACATTGAGCTACATCTCCCCTATGGCACACCCGCGGTCACCGGCATCGACCAAGTTTTAGAACGTATTTTATTAGAGCAAAGCCTATTTGAGCATTTCGAGATGGAGTTCAAAGAACCCATCGTCGCCGGCGACACGGTCGTCACTTGCGTTTCAGGCACAATGCGCGATCGCAAAACCGATGATTTTGTTGGCTTCGAAGCGGTCGAAGTGTCCGTCTTCAACCCACAAGGCAAAATCTGTAAAAAGACTTTATATCTGGATTTGGACAGCCTCGAACACGCCATGGGCAAACAAACTTTAGACAATTTAATCGCCGAGGCCACACAAAAAATTCAAGCCCAATAGCTGCATATATAAATAAGCCACTTATTCTGCTTATAAAGAGTCTTTTTAATAGCCAAACCGCCAATTATCGTCTAGAAAACCAAAAGTTTAACTTGAGCCCGACTCAAGTGTAAATCTGCTGCTTCTCGGAGATGATTATGCCTAAACGTACCGACCTCAAGTCCATCCTCATCATTGGCGCTGGCCCGATTATCATTGGCCAGGCCTGCGAATTTGATTATTCCGGCACTCAAGCCGTCAAAGCCTTAAAAGAAGAAGGCTACCGCGTTATTCTGGTCAATTCCAACCCCGCCACCATCATGACTGACCCAGATCTAGCCGATGCCACCTATATCGAGCCCATCACCCCCGAAGTCGTGGCCAAAATCATCGAAAAAGAACGCCCCGATGCGCTGCTACCCACTATGGGCGGCCAAACCGCACTCAACACAGCTTTATCTCTACGCAAAGACGGCGTGCTCGAAAAATATAACGTCGAAATGATCGGCGCCGACCACGAAGCCATCGACAAGGCCGAAGACCGCGAATTATTCCGCCAAGCTATGGATAAATTAGGCCTAGAATCCGCCACATCATACGTCGCCCACAATCGTCAAGAGGCCGAATTAGCCTTCAAAGCCATCGGCCTGCCCGCCATCATCCGCCCGTCATTCACCATGGGCGGCACCGGCGGCGGCGTGGCATATAACGTGCAAGAATTCTACGAAATCGTCGATTCAGGCATCGATGCCTCCCCAACAAACGAAGTGCTGATCGAAGAAAGCATCATCGGTTGGAAAGAATATGAAATGGAAGTGGTGCGCGATACCAAAGACAATTGCATCATCATTTGCTCCATCGAAAATGTCGACCCCATGGGCGTCCACACAGGCGACTCAATCACAGTAGCCCCCGCCCAAACCCTAACCGACAAAGAATACCAAATCATGCGGAATGCATCTTTAGCTGTATTGCGCGAAATCGGCGTAGAAACCGGCGGCTCAAACGTACAATTCGCAGTAAACCCCGCCGATGGCCGCCTCATCGTCATCGAAATGAACCCCCGCGTCTCCCGTTCATCAGCCCTAGCCTCAAAAGCCACAGGTTTTCCGATTGCCAAAATCGCTGCCAAACTAGCAGTCGGCTACACATTAGATGAGTTAGACAACGACATCACAGGCGGCCAAACCCCCGCCTCGTTCGAGCCAACAATCGATTACGTGGTCACAGAAATCCCGCGTTTCACATTCGAAAAATTTCCAGGCGCTAAAAACAACCTCTCAACAGCCATGAAATCAGTCGGCGAAGCCATGGCCATCGGCCGCACATTCGCCGAAAGCCTTCAAAAAGCCCTACGTTCACTAGAAACCGGCTATAACGGCTTAGATGAAATTGAGATCCCCAACCCCGATGACAACGACCTAGACACGGCAATTCACGCCGCCCTAGCCAACGCCACCCCAGAGCGCCTCATGTATATCGGCCAAGCTTTACGCCACGGTTGGAGCCCTGAAAAAATCCATACCGTCAGCCAATTCGACCCATGGTATATCGAACAAATCAACTTCATCGTCACCATGGAAGCCCGCATCAAAGCCCACGGCCTACCAACAGATGCCGTTAACCTACGCAAAATCAAAGCCCTAGGCTTCTCCGATGCCCGCCTAGCCGAACTCACGTCTAGCACATCAGATGATGTCCGCGCCAAACGCCACGCCTTAAACGTGCATCCTGTCTACAAAAAAATAGACACCTGCGCCGCAGAATTCAAAAGCCCAACCCCTTACATGTATTCAACCTACGAACTCCCGTTCATCGATGAGCCAGTATGTGAAGCCGAACCTACAGATGCCAAAAAAGTCATCATCCTAGGTGGCGGCCCCAACCGCATCGGCCAAGGCATTGAGTTCGATTATTGCTGCTGCCACGCCGCCTTCGCCCTCAGCGAACAGGGCTACGAAACCATCATGGTCAACTGCAACCCAGAAACCGTCTCAACAGATTACGACACATCCGACAGACTCTATTTCGAGCCTCTAACCGAAGAAGACGTCCTAGAAATCATCCGCGTCGAACAATCCAACGGCACATTGCACGGCGTCATCGTCCAATTCGGCGGCCAAACCCCGCTTAAACTGGCAGAATTCCTAGAACGCAACGGCGTCCCCATCCTCGGCACAACTCCAGATGCCATCGATCTTGCCGAAGACCGTGACCGTTTCAGCGCCCTAATCAACGAGCTAGACCTATTGCAGCCAAACAACGGCATCGCCTCAACAGAAAAACAAGCCTTCGAAATCGCCGACCGCATCGGCTATCCAGTCGTCATCCGCCCGTCATACGTCCTAGGCGGCCGCGCCATGGAAATCGTCCGCGATCCAGAACATCTACAACGCTACATCACCGAGGCGGTAAACGTCTCAGGCGATAGCCCCGTCCTACTCGATAGCTACCTAAAAGACGCCATAGAAGTCGACATCGACGCATTATGCGACGGCGAAGATGTCTTCGTTTGCGCCATCATGGAACATATCGAAGAAGCCGGCGTACACAGCGGCGACAGCGCCTGCTCACTACCGCCATATTCTCTACCGCAAAACCAAATCGACGAAATCAAACGCCAAACCAAAAAAATGGCCTTGGCTCTCAACGTAGTCGGCCTGATGAATATGCAATACGCCATAAAAGGC
>NVUS02000169.1 GCA_002402005.2 OCS116 cluster bacterium
CCATCTGTATCAGGCATTTCAGTTTGCGCAACATTTTGATCAGATGTCACAAAAGCCATAGGCATATCAATCCCATCCGCCGCCACATAACGCTTGCGTATCCAATGAAACGCCGCATTCGCCCCCGAGCTATTGTGCAATTGCCAGTCGCATTTAGGCGGTAAAAACGCATAGCCGCCTGTGTCCAACTTATGCATCTTGTCGTCAATCGTCAGGTCAATGCTACCACCCACCACAAATATAACGCTCTCAACACTGTCGTCAGCTTCCGGCTGCACACTGCCGCCTTCAGGCGCAATGTCAGCAATATAATGGCTAAACGTCTCAGCAAACCCACTCAACGGCCGCGCAATCACCCAAAACCGACTATTTTTCCAGTGCGGCAATTGACTGGTCACAATGTCAGTCATCACCCCTTTAGGTATAAATGCATAAGCAGTTTTAAACACCGCCCGATCCGTCATAATCTGGCTTTGCGGCGGCAGTCCGCCCGCTGGCACATAGTATTGCTTTGCAGTTTTTGCTTTATGCTTCATAGTCATTCCATATAAAATTTAAATTAATGTATCAGAAGAATCAGAGTCTATTATATAAATAGATTTGAAGGTCTATCAATAAATATTTGAAAGTTCAGCATGACAGACAAAAGCTATATGGACGATGTCGCCACCTTAATGGCGCAAATCGAACGTCGCGGAAAAATCGAAAACCCAATCGTGCTCTATGGTTCATCATCATTCAATTATTGGCACAGAATGGCCGAAGATTTGGGCAGTCTGTCACTGATCAATGCCGGCTTTGGCGGTGGCACCTACCAAGGCGCATTCGAGCATTACAGCCGCGTCCTAAAACCCCTAAACCCCGGCCAAATCCTCATCTATTTTGGCGAAAATGACATCGCGGCCGATGGCAATACAGCCGCGCAAATCTTCGCTCAACAACAAAAATTTCACCAAATGTTACGTGCCGATTTCCCCAAAACAAATATCATCTATCTAGGCATCAAAACCGGCCCATCAAGATGGCTATGGCACAATGAATATAGCAAATATAACAGCTTGCTAGCCACCAGCCTTGAATCAGACCCGCAAGCCCAATATCTTGACATTATGTCATGTCTAATGGGCGATAACGGTCTGCCAATGCAAAAATATTTCGAAAATGATGGCATCCACGTCACGCCATTAGGCTATGCCTTATGGGTTCCTATATTGCGCGAAGCCCTCACTATTTAAAAGCCCATTCGCCTCAATCAAAGCTTGCACCAACTTGGTTAATCCACTATTTGTGTTAACGTCAATACAAATCTCGGGGACGTTCTTATTTTGACTAATTTTACACAAATGCAAATCCGCACCGCACGCATCCGCACATCCATCGGCTTCATTCTTTATGGTTTGGTGCAAGGCCTGTGGTTGGTGCAAATCCCCACCGTGGTCACCCGGCTGAATATCGATTCCAAAACTCTAGGTCTGGTGGTGCTCACCGCTGGCCTCGCATCTGCCATCGCCCAACCAGTTGCCGGCTGGTTTGTCGGCGTGTTAGGCTCGCGCCGCACCACCCAAATCGTGCAGCCCACCTATTTCATCATCGTGCCAGCGCTCATTCTCGCGCCCAATCTCACCTTTTTATTCGTCGCGTCTTTCATTATGGGTTTGGTCGCAGGGCCATCAAACGTCTCAATAAATACCCAAGCCGCCGAGGTTGAAAATGCCCGCGGCATCACCACCGTCCCGTCATTTCACGGCTGGTTTAGCGTCGGCAGCTTTGCCTCCGCCAGCGTGGTTGCCCTCATCATCGCCTCGGGCTTTCATGCTGGCATTGGCATCACCGCAGTCATTGCCACAGCAGCTATCTTAAGCATATGGTCATGTTCCGGCATGTTGCCACAGGTCGATGTGCCCGATAAAAAACCCAAAAAAACCAGCTTACGCCTGCCAACCGGTGCGGTTTTGGGTGTTGCACTCATCATGGTATTCAGCAATTTGGTCGAAGGCGGCACAACCAATTTCAACGCGCTGTTCCTAAGCGAAGTCAAAGGTGCAAACGAAGTTATGGTTGGCGCTGGCTTTACCTTTTACAGCTTTGCCATGGCCGCCATGCGCTTCGCCGGCGGTTCATTGATCGAAAAATTCGGCATTCGCAAAATTCTCACCCTTGGCGGGGTGATGGTCATTATTGGTTTTGCCATTGCCATCCTAGCCACCAATATATGGCTCAGTGCTTTTGGCTTTTTAATTGTTGGCTTGGGCGCAGCAAACTCCTATCCTGTGCTCATCGGTGCCGCCAGCCGCATCAAAGGCGTTAAGCCAAGCGTTGGCGTGGCGTCGGTTGCCACAGCCGGCCTATTCGGCATATTGGTTGGGCCAGTATTGGTCGGTTTCGTTGCTGATCTGTTTGGCCTGTCAATGGGTCTGTCAGTTCTGGCGGTTAGCGGTTTGGCCATGGCCATCGGCGCAAATCTATACAATTGGAAAACCGAAGATTGAATCAAGGTAAAAATAGAGGGAAAACATCATGACAGGTCGCTTAAGCGGTAAAACCGCACTCATCACCGCCGCAGGCCAAGGCATCGGCCGCACCAGCGCCGAATTGTTCGCCGCCCAAGGCGCAACAGTTTTCGCCACCGATATTAATGACGAAGCACTGGCCGAACTGGCAAAAATAGACGGCATCACCGCCCTGAAATTAGATGTCACCGATGGCGATGCCATCAAAGCTCTACCGCAACAAATCGGCGATATCGACATTCTGTTCAACTGCGCCGGTTATGTCGCCAATGGCGCAATTTTAGAATGCGATGATGATGAGTGGGATTTCTCATTCGACCTCAACGTCAAATCCATGTACCGCCTCAACAAAGCTTTTCTACCTGCTATGCTTAAAAATGGCCAAGGCTCCATCATCAATATGTCATCCGTCGCCGGCGCACCCAAAGGCGTGCCCAACCGCTTCGCCTATTGCGCTTCCAAAGCCGCCATCATCGGTCTGACCAAATCAATAGCCGCCGATTATGTCACCCAAGGCATCAGATGCAACGCCATCTGCCCCGGCACAGTCGATAGCCCCTCAATGCACGAAAGATTACGTGCCACTGGCGATTACGAGGCGGCATTAAAAGCCTTTATCGACCGCCAACCGATGGGCAGAATCGGCAAAACCGACGAGATTGCCGCATTGGCCTTATATCTAGCCAGCGACGAAAGCAGCTTCACCACCGGCCAATCCCACCTAGTCGATGGCGGCTGGCTCTGCTAATTTTTTGATACAAAAGGAGAATAAAATGAAATTATTACGTGTCGGCGCTTTGGGTGCTGAAAAACCAGCAATTCTAGATGATGATGGCAAAATCCGCGATCTTTCCGGGGTGATTGATGATGTCGCCGGCGACAATCTATCCGATGTCACAATAAGCAAATTGCGCGATCTAGACCTAAGCAGCTTACCCGCCATAGAGGGCTCACCTCGCATCGGTGCCTGCGTTGCCAATGTCGGTAAATTCATCTGTATCGGCCTAAACTATGCCGATCACGCCGCCGAAGCCGGCATGGATCTACCGCAAGAACCCGTAGTTTTCTTCAAAGCCACCTCCGCCATTATGGGCGCAAATGATGATGTGGAAATCCCCCGCAATTCAGTCAAAACCGACTGGGAAGTCGAGCTCGGCGTGGTCATCGGCAAAGCTGCAAAATACGTAAATGTCGAAGATGCCTTAGACCATGTCGCCGGCTATTGCGTGGTCAACGACTTATCCGAGCGCGATTTCCAACTACACCGCAGCGGCCAATGGGTCAAAGGCAAATCCGCCGATACATTCGGTCCCATCGGCCCCTACCTAGTCACACGCGATGAAGTCCCAGACCCACAAAATCTAGACATGTATCTAGAGGTTAACGGCAAACGCTACCAAAACGGCAGCACCAAAACCATGCATTTCAACGTCGCCACAGTGGTTTCACATCTGTCTCAATTCATGAGCCTACAACCCGGCGATGTCATTTCAACCGGCACGCCTCCAGGCGTCGGCATGGGTCAAAAGCCAGAAACCTACCTCAAAGTAGGCGATAAAATTGAGTTGGGCATTTCAGGTTTAGGCACACAAGTCCAAACCGTCATTCAAGGCTAAATAAATATGACCAAAATCACCGATTTAATCATTCACGATCTGCGCTTCCCCACATCCGATCTGTTAGACGGCTCAGATGCAATGAACCCAGATCCAGATTATTCATCGGCCTATGTCATCATCAAAACCGATGGCGTACATACCGGTTTTGGTCATACTTTCACCATTGGCCGCGGCAATGAAATCGTCATCGCCGCGCTCAAGGCATTGCGCTCACGCATCGTCGGTCTAGAGGTCGAATGGATGGCCGAAGACATGGGCAGATTCTGGTCACACGTCACCGCCGATAGCCAGCTCAGATGGATCGGCCCGGACAAAGGCGCCATCCACCTCGCCACCGCCGCCATCGTCAACGGCGCATGGGATTTGCTAGCCAAAATCGCCAACAAACCCGTCTGGCGCTTAATCGGCGAAATGTCCCCCGAACAAATCGTAAAACTAGTCGATTTCCGCTACATCACAGACGTCATCACCCCAGATGAAGCCCTAACACTCCTAAAAAAAGCCGAACAAGGCAAAGCCGAACGTATCAAAAACTTACAGCAAGAAGGCTATCTCTGCTATACAACCTCAGCCGGCTGGCTAGGCTATTCCGATGAAAAACTCCGCCGCCTCTGCCGCGAAGCAAGAGATGCCGGCTTCACCCACACAAAATTCAAAATCGGCCACGACCTAGAAGATGACATAAGACGCCTAAAAATCGCCCGCCAAGAACTAGGCGAAGACATGGAAATCCTCATCGATGCCAACCAAGTCTGGGAAGTCAACGAGGCCATAGATTGGGTCAAAGCCCTAGCCTTTGCCCGTCCCTATTTCATCGAAGAGCCCACCAGCCCAGATGACATAGCAGGCCATAAAACCATCCGCGAGGCCATCAAACCGGTCAAAGTCGCCACCGGCGAAATGTGCCAAAACCGCATCATGTTCAAACAATTCATTGCCGGCGGCGCGCTCGATATTGTGCAGCTAGACGTCTGCCGCCTAGGCGGTCTCAACGAGGCAATTGCCGTCATGCTCATGGCCGCAAAATACAATCTCCCCGTTTGGCCACATGGCGGCGGCATCGGCCTGTGCGAATATGTGCAACATGTCTCGATGATAGATTACATCGCCATCTCCACCGAAAAAGACTCAAAACGTATCGAATATGTCGATCACCTACACCAACATTTCTTCGACCCCTGCATAGTCAAAAATGGCGCGTACCAAGCCCCAACAATGCCCGGTTTCTCCATCGAGATGAAACCCGAAACCATCCGCGATTTCGCTTTCAAAGGCTAATTTTCCATGTTATGCATTAAGGCATGGATAGACAATCAATTAAATTCGATTGGAACCGCGCCCGCGCCTTTC
>NVUS02000017.1 GCA_002402005.2 OCS116 cluster bacterium
TTCTTTAGCAGAGACAGTTTTGCGAATCGGTACGGTTCTCGCTCCAACTGACCCAATGGGACAAGGCCTAGAAAACTTCAAAACGGCTGTTGAAGAAGCTACAAAAGGTGAAGTTGTCATTGAGATTTTTCACAATTCTCAATTGGGTGACACAACAGAAATGATTGACCAAGCACGTGCGGGTGCAAGTGTAGGTACTGTGACTGACGTTGCGCGCCTCTCTAGTTTCGTACCTTCATTGGCGATTTTGTCTGCGCCATTCTTGTTTGATACATATGAAGAAGCCGACAAATTCGCTGCCTCTGAAGAGTATTTAGGTTGGGCCGCTCAATTAGAAGAAAAAGCTGGTTTGGTGATGATTGCGTCTAACTGGTATCAAGGTGCCCGTCACGCATTAACCCAAAAACCAATTACCAGCCCTGCTGATTTAGCTGGTGTGCGTATGCGGACAATTGGTGCTCCAGTGTGGATTGAAACAATCCGCGCTATGGGTGCAGAACCAACTCCAATCGCTTGGGGTGAAGTTTATTCAGCCCTTCAACTGGGTACAATTGATGCTGCTGAAGCGCAACCAACTGCCATTTGGGGTGCTAAACTTTATGAAGTGATCAAACATGTAACTAAAACGGGTCACATTCAATTGGTAACGGCTATTGTTGTTGGCGCTGATGGTTGGAATGACATTTCTGCTGAAAACCAAGTTCTGGTTCGCAAAGCTGCGGTTGAAAGCGGTCGTTATGCATCAAACCTAACTATTAAACTTGGCAAAGAAGCCATGGTTAAAGTTGCTGAAGCTGGCATTACGATTAGTGAAGTAGACCTAGCGCCATTTAAAGAAGCCGTTAGCTCTGTTTACACCTTGCTAGATCTAGAAACTGAAGCGGCAATCGTTAACAAAGTGCTTGGTCGTTAATTTAGACCGACACAATTAAGTGCCAGTATTTACGCCCATAAATACTGGCACTTCATTACATAATTTTGAAAATATAGGCTAAATATGTATAAGAAAATCGAGATTGCAGCCGCCATAGCATTGCTAGTTGCAATTGTTTTATTAGTTGCTGTTGCTTCAGTTTCCAGAGCTATTGGTTCGCCGATTATCTGGTCAGTAGAAATTGCCCAATTGCTATTTGTATGGCTTTGCATGCTAGCCTCAGACATAGCTTTGCAAGAAGGCCGCCATTTTGGTTTACTGGTATTATTAGATGCTTTAAAGCCACAATTACGTAAAACCATTGAAATTATAAATATGAGCATTTTAATGATGCTTCTCATATTGCTGTTTTATTATGCTTGGAAAAACACAGGTTTGATGCACGCAAGGTTGATTGGTTCAACCCAGATGCACGCCTCCTATTTACATGCATCAATGCCCGTTGGCTTGGCACTCCTCATGCGCACAATGAGCGTATTAATTTATAACAAAATCAAAAATAAGGGGCATTCATAATGCTATTACTCATTGCAGCATTATTTGCAATTTTCTTAATTATAGGCATGCCTGTCGCCTTTGCATTGGCATTGGCATCCATTCCTGTTTTTTTACTAACAGGCACTATGCCACCCACGGTGGCAGTACAAAAAATGGTAACAGCGACGCAAAGTTTCCCTCTGCTCGCTGTGCCATTTTTTATCTTTGCTGGTAATTTAATGAATGCGACAGGCATTACCGAAAAACTTGTAAATTTTGCCAAGCTCCTCACGGGGTGGATGGCGGGTGGCCTCGCTCAAGTCTCTATATTGTTAAGTCTAATGATGGGCGGAATATCTGGTTCAGCGGTTGCGGATGCATCCATGGAAGCCAGATTATTAGGCCCTAGCATGATCAAACAAGGTTATTCCAAGGCGTCCACAGCGGCGATCCTGGCATTCGGTTCTATCATTACCGCGACCATACCTCCTAGTATTGGTTTAATCTTGTTTGGTTTCATTAATGAGGTTTCCATCGGCAGATTGTTTTTAGGTGGAATTATCCCCGGAGTGGTTTTGACCATAATATTAATGCTAACCACTTGGGTCGTTGCCAAGAAAAAAGGTTACGAACCTGTAAGCAAGGAATTGCCAACTGGCAAACAATTGTGGCATGGTTTCAAAGAGAGTATTTGGGCCCTCGCCTTTCCGATCATATTAATTGTTGGCTTCAGATTTGGGTTTTTCACCGCGACTGAAGCGGGTGCTTTTTTGGTATTCTACGCATTATGCATCGGCATTTTCGTTTATCGCGAATTGACTATGGCTAAATTATATGAAGCCATGAAAAGTACAATAAGTGATTTGGGCATGGTGATGTTGCTCATTATGATGGCCGGCGTACTTGGTTACGCGGTTACGATAGAACGTGCACCTCAACAAATAACCGAATTTGTAACCACATTAACCAGCGACCCAACTCTTGTTTTAATGCTCATTGTAGCTGTGTTGGTAATGAGCGGTATGTTCTTAGAAGGTGCTGCCAATATTTTGCTCATCACGCCTATTGTGCTACCCGTTTTGGTCGGTGTCGGGTTTGACCCGGTTCATATGGGGATATTGATCGTTATATTGATCAACTTTGGGGGTTTAACTCCGCCAGTGGGGGTAATCATGTTTACCGTTTGCGGGGTGTTAGGAGTTAAGACAGGCGAGTTTACGATCGCATCGTTGCCATTTATGGCGGCAATGCTGATATTCTTCATTGTTATGGCCGTTTTCCCAACCTTAACGCTATTCCTTCCTGACTTGATGATGTAATATGGGGTTTAAACAAATATTTAAATCAAAATTACGAGCATGATTATGATGAATAAAAATCTCTTTTCAATCAATTCTGAAAATATTGGCGACGATTTCAATCAATCGTCGTCTACCACAAACGCATCTACACGCGTATATGAAGAATTAAGAGAGAGAATTGTCTCGCTAAATATGCCGCCCGAGACCACGCTAGTTCGGGCTAAGATTGCCGAAATGTTTAATGTCAGTCAATCACCCGTTAGAGAAGCGATAACTAGGCTTGAAGCGGATGGACTGGTAATTTCATTCCCTCAATCTCGCACAGTGGTTACCAAAATCAATGCCATTCGGGTTCGTGATGAACATTTCCTGAGAGCGGCGGTTGAGTGTGAGGTTGTGCGTCAATTGGCAACAAATGGTGATGCTAAAATCATTTCCAAAGCCAGAGGGCTGGTTAAAATGCAAGCCGCTTTGGTTGATGATATTGAGCAAATAGATTTATTTAAGCAGTTGGATGAAGCTTTTCATCAAGCCTTATATGCAGGTGTCAACCAGCTCGAGCTTAACCACCACGTTGCCACCAGATGCGGGCATTTAGGGCGGGTGCGCTCGCTGGATTTACCCCGCATAGGTAAAATGAACTCGGTTCTTAGTGAACATCAAGCCATAATCGAAGCAATAGAGGAACAAAATGTAGAGAAATCCATCATAAAAATGCGGGAGCATTTATCAGGCACTATGGAGCGTTTACCGCAACTCATTAAAGAAAATGAATCGCTGTTTTCCTAATATAATTGGATTATATCGCGCCCCCTTAGTCTGGTAAATTAACAGGTCATATTGACCATATTATTTGGCATTAAAATACAGCCAAAACAGACTTAAGGAACATAGAGGCATGTCCATCCAAGAACGAATCACGACCAAATTTATCTCCAATTTTACAAGAATTGTTGTATTTTTACCCATTTTAATCATTCTTATGACAACCCTTGCAAGTATTGCAACAGGTGTTATTGGCTATAATTATGGCCAGTCTGGGCTTCAAAAATCCACCATTGCTGCACTTAACACACTCACCCAATCGCGCGCTGAAATATTACGGGTGAAATTAGATGCTGTTCGGATGGATCTTTCCAGCATGGTATCTGGCAGCGCGGCCAAAATTGCCTTTAAGCAACTCAATCAATCCATTTCCACCTTGCCCAAAGACATTCCAAAAATTCTAGAATATTTTCAAACACCTGAAAACGAGGCAGATAGGGCCGCGCTAGATGGATTGGGCGAGAGCACGATGTATGCGTTTCGGCATTCAGCCATTCACAACTCGTTTTCGACAAGTTGGGCAAGTGCGGGGTATGGCGATGTTTATATCATCAATGAAAATGGGCAAATCATTTATTCTGTTACAAAGTCCGAAGATTTTTTACAAAATGTAAATGAAGGTGAATTGGCTAATAGTCAACTTGGAGGTTTATTTAGAAAGTCAAAAGAAACGCCGAGATTAGAACAAATTTCTGGAAATTTAGAAAATTACCCCTTCGCCAATAAACAAGGATCAATGTTTATTGCGCAACCTGTTTGGATAGACCAAGTGAAGGCTGACGCAATATTTGGAGGCATGATTGCCATTAGATTGGATATTGGTTATTTTGACAATATCATCTCTGGCCGCAAAGGATTGGGCGAAACAGGCCAGGTTTTTATGACTGATAGCTCGGGATTATATCTTACCAATGCAGCATTAAGCTCAGAGAAAACAGCACTTGTTAAAAACTCAAATTATGCAGCCGTTACGAACATCGCAAAAGGTGTTCAAGCCCATGCAGGGGTGGAAGCCAATATTGTAGGCGTCGACAATTTAGTGAGCGCAATACCATTTCCTTTTTTAAGCCAAAATTGGATTATTGTGGCTGAGCAATCTTTAGAAGAAAGTTTAATTTCTATCAATGAAATGCGCAATGGGATGCTATATGGCAGCATAGTGGTGCTGTTCATTGCTGTTATAATTTCGATTTTCATTTCTCGCGCCATTACCAACCCACTTTCACGACTGACCAATGTTATGCGTGATCTTGCAGATGGCAAATTAGACAAAACATTCTCCAACCAATATTGGATTAGTGAACTTAAAGACATGGCAAAATCACTCGTTGTATTTAAAGACAATGCGATTGCAAGAATTCAAGCCGAAATTGAAAAACGCGATATTGATGAGGAAATATTACTTAAGGCCAAGTCTGTGAATAATTTGATTTCAAATTTCAGAAACAGTTCAACAGAAGCGATTAGTCAAGTACAAGGGGCTTCAACAAAACTAGAAGAAGTGTCAAAAAACCTTAATAGTTCATCAGACAATATGCAAAAACAAAGCCAAACTGTTATTGGTAATGTGCGTAATACATCTGAAAATGTAGTAAGTGCTGCCGGAGCAACTGAAGAAATGGTGGCCTCAATCAGCGAAATCGCCGAACAAGCCTCTCATTCTACTAAAATTGCACAAGAAGCAAAATCAAAAACCAACGAAACCGTTAATGTTATCAATACGCTTTCTGTCAGTGCAAAACATATTGAACAGGTTATAAAACTCATCGAAGAAATTGCCGAACAAACCAATTTGTTAGCATTAAATGCCACGATAGAGGCTGCACGAGCTGGTGATGCTGGTAAAGGTTTTGCTGTCGTTGCCAATGAGGTTAAAAGCTTGGCAAACCAAACCGCAAAAGCGACCGATGAAATTGCCGAAAGAGTGAGAACAATCCAGTCCGACTCAGAAAAAGCAAATCAAGCCATACAGGATGTCGAAGATATCATTCAGAAGCTCTCAGATGCGTCTAGCGAAGTTGCCGCGGCTGTATCAGAACAAAGAGTTGTCATCAATGAGATTGCTGCCAATGTAACCAATGCGTCTGACCTATCGACCGAAAGTGCCAACTCAATGGATGTTGTGGGCGATTCAATAAATCACACGAAACAAATTTCTGATGCCGTTTCCGACCTCGCCCATAATTTAAGTGAACAAGTTTCAGATTTAGAATCAGATATTTCAAAATTCTTGTCTGGAGTGAAATCGACGTGAAAATATTTAGAGCTGAAACTTTATGCCGATCAAAGGACGCATTAGGCGAATCCCCAGTTTGGGTGGCGGAAGAAAATGCTGTGTATTGGGTGGATCTTTCAAACGGATATGTAAATTGTCTCAAAGATCAAAAGCATCACCGCTTCAAAGTTGATGACCCAATAACAGGGTTTGCACAACACGAAAATGGTGGATTTATTTGCGCAACAAATAGCGGTTTTTCACATTTGAAAATTGAGAACCAATTCGCAATTCAGCGCGAAATCAACCCAATATTCAAGCATCAAAATAACTATAGAATGAATGATTGTGCTTTAGATAGACAAGGACGATTTTGGGCAGGAAGCTTACAGATTGACAATCAAGATGTTCACCCGAATGGAAAGGTATTTTGTTTAAATAACCATCAATCCAGCTCACTTCTCGATGGCTTCATTACCCAGAATGGTTTGGCGTGGAGCCCAAATGGGGAGACTATGTATGTTTCTGACTCCCACCCAACCCGCGCCAAAATCTGGAAATATGATTTTTGCATTGAACGCGGCCTGCCATCAAACAAAGAAATATTTGTCACACAAAAAACAACCGGTGGCAGGCCTGATGGCGCGGCCGTCGACACTGATGGCTGTTACTGGATCGCTGCAAGTGATGCAGGTGAAATATTACGTTTAACACCCAATGGCTTAGTAGACGCAATCATTAAAGTTCCCACCCGCAATGTTACAAATATTTGTTTCGGAGGCTCCGATCTCAAATCTATTTACATCACAACTCAAATCTACAAATACCCTAACGAAAGCGCTGGAAACTTATTTATAGTGGAGACGCCATGGCAA
>NVUS02000170.1 GCA_002402005.2 OCS116 cluster bacterium
GGCAGTTGCAAATCAACATCAAGGCAAAACCCATGCCCCTTATGCATGTGCTTAAATTTGGCGATAATTTTTCTATTTTCAGCCATTTAAAACCCCATGCCCAATTTATTCTTTTGGCCACGTAACAAATAAAGCCCCAGTAAAACCACAAAGGAAAACCCAATCATCAATGCCGATAGATAATGCGCTTGGCCATATTCAAATAGCTCAACATGCTCATATATCTTCACCGAAATCACTTGAGTTTTACCCGGTATATTGCCGCCAATCATCAACACCACGCCAAATTCACCAACCGTATGGGCAAAACCCAAAATGGTCGCGGTTATAAAGCCGGGCTTTGCCAACGGCACCACCACACTAAAAAATCGATCAATCGGGCTGGAATGCAATGTTGCCGCCACTTCTAACGGGCGCTTGCCAATGGCCTCAAACGCATTTTGCAACGGTTGCACCACAAAGGGCAGGGAGTATAACATAGAGGCCAAAACCAAGCCCCAAAAGCTAAATGCCAAACTGCCAATGCCCAAAGCGCGGGTCAATTGGCCTAAAAACCCATCGGGCGACATGGCAATCAGCAAATAAAACCCAATCACCGTCGGTGGCAATATAAGTGGCAATGCCAGCAAAGCCCCAATCGGTGCTTTTAAGCACGATCGGCTTTGCGCTAACCACCACGCAATTGGTGTGCCGATCAGCAAAAGCAATAAAGTCACCGTGCTGGCTAAACGTACGGTCAGCCATATAGCGGCCATATCTGTCTGCGAAATTTCCATAACCACCAAACCATTAGAACATGCTTATTTATAGCCTAAGCTTTTGACAATGTCTGCCGCCTTTTTGCTGCGCATAAAGTTTAAAAAATCTAAGGCCGCTTGGTTGGTCTCGCCATGTTTTAACAGCACAAAATCTTGCTTAATCGGGCTGTACATATCCTCAGTTACAATGTCATAGCTATCTTCGGGCTCGTTCATCACTTGCGAAAGCGCCACAAACCCAAATTCGGCCACACCTGTGGCAATAAATTGGTGGGCTTGGGCAATGTTTTCACCATAAACTAGCTGAGCTTTAAATTCGCTCATCACGCCGGTATGTTTAAAAACCTCGATGGCCGCCGCGCCATAAGGTGCGGTTTTGGGGTTGGCAATGGCAATGGTCGGGCGCGCGCCCTTAACGGCTTTTGCCCGCCGCTTTTGCACATCGGGCGACCACATAACCAATTGCCCAATGGCATAAGTATAAAGGCTGTCATTTACCGCCAAGCCATCTTGCACCAGCTTTAACGGCTTGGCTTGGTCGGCCGAAAAAAACCCATCAAATGGCGCAGCATTTCTAATTTGCTGATATATTTTACCCGATGATCCAATGGTCATGCTGATTTTATGTGGGCTATCGACTTCAAATTCAACAATCAGCTGTTGCATCGGTTTGGCAAAATTACTCGCCACTGCCATCAAAGCCTCGCCGGCATTTGCCGTGCTGGTCGATAAAATCCCCGCCAAAAAACTACCAATAATGGCCTTAATAATCCAATTTTTAGTCATTATTTTATGCCCCATGTTCAAATTGTTTTCTCAATCCCATCGCTTTAAATTCTAAAATAATCACCAAATTCATCTATAAAACTAAAGTATAGTGCTGGAAGATTTTAACTGTAACAGTTTGAAATAATTAACTAATAAAATATAGAATACTTCTAACCTACTGTAAATACTAACTTATACTTTTAGGTTAATCAATTGGTAACTATAATTACCTAACGTAAAGGACGGGGGAATAAAAACTACAGAGTGGTGCAGTATGTTGAAGTTTATCCCCAACGCCTTGAATAGCATAAAAGTAGGCTGGCAAGTCACAATCGTAACCGCAATAAGTTTGCTAGCCCTAACAGCTTTGGCTTATGGTTCATATTACGAAGCTGAAAATCTAGCTGATGTGAATCACGAAAGCAATCATATTGGTTATAAAGCCAATATCTTCAATAAAATATATAATGATGGCTTGCAAATGCGCCGTGCCGAAAAAGATTTTATCGCCCGCTTATTGCCCAAATATGTCGAAAAATATAATGCCGCAGCTGACAAAGCGATTGAGCATTCCGAAATATTCAGAACCATTGCCGACGACGCTACCGAAATCAAACTCATCGATCATATCGAAGCCGGTTTAAACCAATCCAAAGCCCAATTTGCCAAAATAGTTGCGATGAAAGACCAACTCGGCGTAACGCCAGAGGATGGCATCCAAGGTGAATTGCGTGCAGCCGTGCATGATGTTGAAGACGCCATTAAAAAGGCTCAAAAAGGCGCCAGCAATGCAGCTGAGTTAGATATTCTAACCGTCGAAATGTTAATGCTACGCCGCCATGAAAAAGATTTCATGCTGCGCAAAACCGAAAAATACACCAAAAAATTCAGTGATCGTGTGAAGGTATTTAACAAGGCATTGGCATCATCACCATTGGCCGCTGGCGATAAATCTAAAATCAAAACCATGATGAGTAATTATGCTAAGCTGTTCACAAAATGGAGTGATTTGGAAACGCAAACCAATTTAGAAGTCGCACAGTTAAGCACTATTTACGCCACCATTGAACCTGAGATCAAACAATATTTCACTAGTTTTGATCAAGAAAGTGTAGAAAATGCACTGAACCGTGATGCCATTGAAGCGGCGCATGATAAAGAAGTTACCTTCATTTATGGCACGGTGATTGGGGTCATTCTCTTCATTGGTCTTCTTAGCTTTTTCGTTAGCCGTAACATCAGTGCCAAAATTCGTAACCTAAGCGCGATGATGGATACACTTGCAGCTGGCGATTTAGAAGCAAAAATTGGCTATACTAAATTTAAAAATGAATTTGGCGTTATGGCGCGCTCATTATTGGTATTTCAAGACACCGCCAAAGACAACATTGCCCGTGAAAAACTTAAACAAAAACGCATGGCAAAAGAAAGCCGCCAAGCCGAATACATGCTTGAACTTATCGAAGAGTTTAAAGGTTTTTCGGGCGAGAAGTTGCGCAATGTAAACGCCGCCTCAGGCAATTTAGAACAAGTGGCACAAAATCTTGCCAATTCAGCCGAGGAAATCAAAACCCAAAGTAGCATTGTGCAAGACAATGTTAGCAATACATCGATGAATGTAACCGGTGTCGCCGCCGCGACCGAAGAAATGTCCATCGCGGTTTCTGAAATTTCGGCGCAGGCCGCGGGTTCAGCCAGCATTGTAGAGCAAGCCAAAGGCAAAACACTAGAAACGGTCGAAAAAATCCGCGCCCTCACCGAGAGCGCGAAAAAAATTGAAACCGTGGTCAAATTGATTGATGAAATTGCCGAACAAACCAACTTATTGGCACTAAATGCCACCATCGAAGCCGCCCGTGCCGGCGATGCTGGGCGTGGTTTTGCGGTTGTGGCCAACGAGGTCAAATCTCTGGCCGATCAAACTGGTAAAGCCACCGGCGAAATTGCCGCTCAAATCTCTCAAATTCAACGAGATGGTGATTTGGCTGCTCAAACGGTCAATGAGATGGATGAAATTATTTCCAACTTATCCGAAGCCTCAATGGGCGTTGCCGCCGCGGTGGAAGAGCAAAGCGCTGCCATTGGTGAGATTTCATCAAATGTAACCACCGCGTCAGACCTTTCACAACGCAGTGCCGAAAGCATGAATGTCGCTAACAATAGCGTCGAAGCGGTGCATGGCATTTCAGGCAATGTGTTGGAAATGGCAACCAATATGCAAACCGAAATTGGTGCGTTAGAAAGCGACATCAACCTATTCCTGAAAAAAATAAACGAGGCTTAACTTAGTTTTTAAGAGGCCACTCGTAAAGCAAGCTGAAACTACCTCCCTCTAGAGTTTCAGCTTGCTTTTTTGATGCCCAGCTATAGGCTCGGCATATGGAAAATAACCACACAATAAAAACCCAACTGCCTGGCGGGCGCGAAGGCAAAATATTTAAAATTGGCAATCTGGTTTCACGCCCTCTAAACCCGTGGACGCCAACCATCCATGCTTATTTAAATCACTTACATCAGCAAGGTATCGATTTTGTACCAAAGCCACATTCTATCGATCCGCAAGCCGGTGTCGAGCAGGTTAGCTTTGTCGAGGGCGAAGTGTGCAATTACCCACTCAACGCCGCATTTGCATCCGAAACCGCACTTATTTCGGCGGCGAAACTATTGCGAAAATTGCATGATGCCTCTATCGGTTTTCTCAACCAACTAACCGGCGATGAGATCTGGATGCTGCCCAAATATGAACCAGCAGAAATCATTTGTTACGCCGATTATGCACCCTATAATGTAGTGGTCAAAAACCAACATGTAGTCGGCATCATAGATTTCGACACCTGCCACCCCAATAGCAGAATTTGGGACATTGCTTACGCCATCTACCGCTGGGCGCCCATAAGCCGCCCCGATGCCGATGACATTTTTGGCACGTCCGAACAACATATCAGCCGCGCCAAAATATTCTGCAATGCCTATCAAATGGATGCCGCCCTGCGCCGCCACGTCGTGCCCATTATGATAAAACGTTTGCAAAAAATGGTCGATTACATCACCGCCGAAGCCGCCAACGGCAATCAAGATTTCATCGCCAATATGCGCGATGGCCACCACATACATTATCTAAAAGACATTGACTATATAAAAGCCAACGCAAAAACCATTGCCAATGGCCTACTCTGACCCTATAATCTAAGGCCTTTGTAAACATGAAATGGGGATGGCATGGCATATGGAAAATTCAATCAATCTATCCGACATTTCATGGGCTAAGCCCAATGGCGAAGCGGTATTCTCGCGTATAAATCTGCAATTTAACAATCAACGCACTGGTTTGGTGGGGCGCAACGGCGTCGGCAAAACCACCTTGCTTAAATTAATCAGCGGCGAGCTGAAACCCCAAAATGGCCAGATCATCAGCCACACCAAAATTGCCAAATTAGACCAGATGGTATCCAGACCAAAAGGCGATACAATTGCCGATCTGTTTGAAGTGACTGGCGCGCTCAAACTGCTGTCACGTGCCGAAGCCGGCAAGGCCACGGCCGAAGAATTAGAGCGAGCCGATTGGGCGTTAGAAGCGCGTATGTCCAGCAGCTTGGCGCAATTTAATCTGGATTTGGCGTCGCATCATCTGCTGTCACAACTTTCTGGCGGCCAACATACAAGAGCCATGCTGGCCGCCTTGGTATTTAAACAACCCGATTTTATTTTGCTCGACGAGCCGACCAATAATTTAGATCAGCAGGGCCGCGAAGCTGTGGTTCAGATGTTGGCGCATTGGCGGGGCGGGGCGATCATTGTCAGCCATGACCGGCAATTACTAGAATATGTCGATGCCATTGTCGAACTCACCAGTTTGGGCGCAACCACCTATGGCGGCAATTGGCAGATATATCAGCAGCAAAAAGCCACTGAGCTAAACGCTGCACAGCATGATTTAAATGTTGCACAACAACAAGTGGCGCAAATAGACCGCAAACTACAACAAACAATAGAACGCAAAGCCCGCAAAGATGGCACTGGCAAACGCAGCCGCGCCAAAGACGGCCAGCCCAAAATATTGTTAAATGCGATGCGCGATAATGCCGAAAAAACCAGCGGCGGCAACGCTCAATTGGCCAACCAGATGCAAACCCAAGCGCAAGATAAAGCCGCTCAGGCGCGCGAGCAGATCGAAATTCTACAACCCTTCAGCGTCAGTTTGGCTGCCGCAGGTTTGGCCAATGGCAAACATGTGGTGCAGGTCGAAAATCTAACCGGCGGTTATGCTAACCAGCCACCCATCATTAAAGATTTTTCATTTTCTATGGTTGGGCCAGAGCGTGTGGCCATTTCTGGTGCCAATGGCAGTGGCAAAACCACCCTCATCAAACTCATCATTGGCGTATTAAAAGCCCAGTCAGGCACAATAAACCTAATAGAAGATTTCGCCTTGCTAGATCAACAAGTCTCAATGCTCGATCCTAACTTATCCATTGTCGATAATTTTCACCGGCTCAACCCCAATAGCGAGCAAAATCACGCCCGCGCAGTCTTGGCACGGTTTTTATTCCGTGCCGATGCCGCGCTTAAAATAGTCGGGCAATTGAGCGGTGGCGAAAAACTACGCGCTGCCTTGGCTTGCATTCTTGGCAGCAATAACCCACCCAAATTGCTTATATTGGATGAGCCAACCAATCATTTAGACATCGATTCCATCACCACTATAGAAGCCGGCCTAAACGCTTATGACGGCGCAATATTGCTCATCAGCCATGACCGTATTTTCTTAGAAAATATCGGCATCACCCGTTATATAGAATTGACTTAATTGCTAATGCTCAGCCCAATCATTCACCTATATTGAAACCACACTAAGCCAATAATTCAAGTAAAATCCCGCGCAATTGCTCCAGTTTTTTGCGGCCAATTTTTTGAACCAGCTGGTCTTCCAATTGCTCAATGTCGCTGATAACCCCTTGCCGAATTTTCTGACCTTTATTGGTGATTATCGGCACTTTGTCGCGGTTACTGGTTTGGGTTTCATCAATCATCACTGCGCCCAACTCAATCAACCGGCCTACCGACATATGGGCAGCTTGGCGGCTAATCTGCATGGCTTTGGCAAGTTCCGATATAGACCGCGGCTTGCGAGAAATCAGCATAAATGTTTTTGCATCGGACTTTCTTACATTCTCTAAAGACGTACCTTTGCGCAACAAATGCATGCGCATATCAAGCTCTTCGGTAAAATCTTGAGCCAGCCCTTTTATATTCTGCCTAAATTTTTGGTTGCTCACATTTGCACCTAATTTGTCAATTTAAGTTGACAATACCATCACCTCTTCCTATCTGTCAATAATCAACCAAGGTTGACAAAACAAAGGAAACGAAAATGAACAAAAAAATTATCGGCAGCAGCCTCGTCTTGGCGTCATTATTGGCAGGTGGATATTATTATCTGCAATATTATCCCAAGGTAGATTCTTTACCAACCAGCTCACCCATTGCAAATTTAAACATAGAAAATGCCGATGGGCAGATGCCACTGACCACAGATGTGCTTGACCCCGCCGGCATCACCTACCTGCCGCAAGACCAAACATACATTATCAGCACCGACAATCGCGAAATTATTGAAGTCTCAAGTGATTTCAAAACCGTGCTTAATGCCATGACATTGCCCGCAAACCCTTACGCCATTGGCGATACTGAGGGCGTGGCATATCTAGGCGATGGAAAAATCGCGGTGATTGGCGAAAATGGCGTGGTAATCCTAATGCACAGAACAAAAACCGGTTGGAGTGAAGATGAACGATTCCCAATTGAGGGTTTTGTCAGCGGCACGCAATTGGGCAGCGCAACCTATGATTCACAAACCAAAAAATTATACACCGCCCAGAAAAAAGGCCTAGATAAACAATTATATATAATAGATTTAGCAACCCGCAGCCAACAAAAACACCCACTGTCTTTATCGGCCAATGTCCAACAAATTCCCGGCCGTACATGGCAAGAATTTTCAATTGCCGGCATGCATTTTGTTGATGGCAAATTATACGCCATAAGTGAGCCATTTAGCAGTGTTCTGACCATAGACCCAATCCAGGCCAAAGTGATCAATATAACCGGCATTACCGGCATTAATGAAAGCTCCGGTTTGTCCATGGTCAACGGCAACTTTTTGCTGTTAGGCGATGCCGAAAATTATTTGCCAAAGCCACCAATCTACATAGTCAACAAAGCAAAATTAGGCTTGAGCGACTGACAATTGACAATACTGATGATAGTCTATCACTAAAATATAAACATCGCACAATTTATAGAGTTGGATGAATGACCCAAACGGCTTTCACCAGTCACTCATTGCCTATGCAAATGCCAGCAATAACCTGATTGTTGAACACATTCTCCATACAAATGGTTGGCAGCAAGATTTGCAAAAATCACCGGCACCATTTGAGGTTTATTTTGTCGCCATTCACCCCTCGCTTGCCACATTACAATGCCATGAGCAGGCGAGGAGTGACCGGCCCAAAGGCAGCGCCACACAAGACTATCAAACCATTCACAATGGTTTGAATTATGATTTGGAATTAGATTGCGAACAACCCCTAAAAGACAATGTCAGCAGATTGTTATCTGCATGGCAAAAGCGCCAATCATCTTCGGCCTTCTTCGGTTAAATCAGTTTTCCTTGGCCTTCCAAGCCTTAAGAATTTTCTTGGTTTAGTCGAATAATTTTGCTTAATTGTTTATACATTGCTTAGTAAAAGCTCAAAACAAACGGTTGACTATAAAGAAATTTTCTTGATTAATTACATTAAGTTGCCAAGTCATTCCGCTTGGCAGTGAGTGTTATATTAATTAAAGAATTTTATATGCCTGATAAGAATTTAATAACATTGCCGTTATGAAAGCATTTTGAGAAACAAGCCAATGCCGATCAAGCTTCAGCAGTCGAGAAGCTTGTAGAACAGGCTGCCGCCCAGCTTTCATTGATTAGAGATAGTTTTCCCACCTATACACGTCACGATTCTGTACATTCCAATAACATCATTGGTTTGATGGGTAATATATTGGGCGACGAGTTAAAAAGATTATCGGCATTGGAAGCCGCTATACTTATCTTAAGTGCCTATTATCATGATATCGGCATGGTATTCACCGATGAAGAACGAGAAAAGCTACAAAACGAAGATGAGTTCAAAGAGTTTGAAAACAAATACCCAGAAGTCACGGTCAGTCGGCATAAAAACCAATGTGTAACTGTAGACATAGCCGAATGGTATTGCCGCTGGGCTCATCCAAATCGGGTTGGCAAATTTGTCAATAAAGCCGATGCCAATTTATTTAAATGGGGCAACGCACCTATCTCCGAGGCCATAATTAACGTATGCCGTAGCCATGGACAAGCGACGGATTTTTTAAATAATGATACATTGTTTAAGGTAGATTTTCGCACCGGTACCGATAAAAACTCCACTGCCGACCTTAGATTCTGTGCCATATTGTTGCGCATTGCAGATATTTTAGATTTTGACAATTCCCGCTCACCGGAAGAAATTTATAAATATCTCGGCCTCATCAAGCGAGATACAAACCGCAGCAGCGCCAGCGATGTCGAATGGCTAAAACATCTGTCCTCTGGAGGCTTTTCTTTCCCGCCAGAACGCCAAGGGCGTTACCCCATAACAATCATTGCCCATCCCGATCGCCCCGCCGTCGAGAATGACCTGCGTGAATTTTTAAAGATAATTGAGCAAGAGTTAAACAAAAGCGCCGCAATGGTCAATAAATGTTCACCCAAATGGCGTGATTTTTTATTGCCAGGCCAAATTGATAAAAGTGACATTCAAAGCGTTGGTTATAAATTTGGTGATTATCGCTTTTCGCTCGAACAGCACGAGGTGCTAAACCTTCTAATGGGTGATAACCTTTATGATGATCACTATGTTTTCATTAGAGAATTGCTGCAAAATGCCATAGATACCGTACGCCACAGACAATTTTACGAACAACAAAACGGCCAAACATGCTATTTCGAACCTAAAATAACCGTCACCCAATGGCAAGATGCCGATAATTATCAATGGATCAGAATTGATGACAATGGCATGGGCATGACCGAAGACATTGTCGCCAATTATCTATTGCGCATCGGTAAATCATATTATAATTCTGCCCAATTTGAAGCCGAAAAACTCAGCTATAAAAAAACATCCGGCAAAGATTTTACCCCCGTAAGCCGATTTGGCATCGGCCTGCTATCTTGCTTCATCGTCGGCGAACTAGTCGAGGTGAACACCCGCTATGTAAAAACCGACCATGGAAACAGTAAAAACGGCATTCGCATGGCTTTATCAGGCCTACACGGCTTCTTCACCACGCAAATCGAGGGAGAAGGGCATTCAAACCCAGACCCCATGCCCAATCATCAAAATACCAACGATGAGTTATATAAAGATCAAGCCGGCAGCTCAATCGCCGTACGGCTAGATCCGGTAAAAGCGGATGCTAATTTTAATTTAGAGAAGTTACTAGAAAAATATATTTTCTGCTCGCCCGTGCCGATATATTTTGAGGGCAAGCAGATTGGTGGCGATCGTAAACAAATTATCGAAACCCCATGGCTGGAAAATATTGTCGAAGAGATATTAACCCCTGCTGAAACAAAACAAATTGAAGTTGCTTTTAAAACGACATTTAAAGAACCAATTAAAATCATTATATTGCCATTGGATTTGACCCAATTCTCCCCAACAATAGATTTTGCGGGTCAGTTAGTCATTGGCTATGTAGCTGGAGAATATAATGATTTCCTATCATTTGGTTGGAATTCTGAAGAAGGGATATATTTAGCTTACGATGTTGAAAGATATTTGGAAGGGAAAATAGAAGTGTTAGAAACAGAATTTTCCGATTTCCAAGATTTAAAGAGTGATTCAAAAATCGGCCGGGAAATTAAAAATCTTAGAACCCGGTTAGGACGGAAGAAAGCATCCGACGGGCTTGGGCGTGAACTGATTATTTTGAATCGGTTTTGGAAACATTTCAATCAATTAAATCAATGTATTGATGATTTTGAGGATGAGGTTGGGGAAAGTCTAATCTCCCATAATGGAGTTCGAGTCTCCTTAGATCTTAACGCGAATTATTTTGGTAAATTAGGCATTGGGTGGTTCGCACACTCTTCGTTTAAAGCTGGCGCAATTACACTAGGTGATCACTTGAGGCCAGATGTGTCTTTGTCTCGTGACCAATTGCGTAATCTCACTTGGCAAATTCATTCAACCGCGAACCTTGCTATTACCAATGCACTAGAGGCAACAGGATACTTATTGGGAGATGAACCAATAGATTTATTTAGTGATTTTTTGCTTGCAGATAAGGAATTGTTGTTCGGCAGGTTGATTGAGGATCCCTATATCTGCATAGATGGGCTTTGGGCAGAAAAGGCTATAATATCTACCGATAACGGTTATACAAGTTATCTGGAAATCTGCAAAGCAGTGGCGGTAACAAATGGAACGGTTACAATTGATAAACAACCTCCAGTTGGAAGG
This sequence comes from OCS116 cluster bacterium, assembly GCA_002402005.2. Classification (GTDB taxonomy): domain Bacteria; phylum Pseudomonadota; class Alphaproteobacteria; order Rhizobiales; family OSC116; genus OCS116. Next base: position 11,069 of record NVUS02000170.1, read on the forward strand.
GCTTTTATTGAAAATTTTTATGATTTCTGTGCTGCAGCACTCGTTCAATTAGGTTGTGAAATTGAGTTGCAGGGATTGGGCCGTGATGCCGAACTTTTTGTGGTTGCTGTTGGCCAGCAACCCATTACAGATAAACTATTTACCCCTCTGTTTTTTGTTGAATATGAAAACAAACAATTTTTAAAAACTCAAAATTGCCCGGTAAATCGCGATCATCCATTCTCATTGTGGCTTCGAGAAAATGCTGAGAATTTATCACGAAATTACCCGCCGATATTTAAATCTATTGTAAAATTTTTGTCACGTCGTCATACTTTTAGATCACGAGAGACCCAAGATGTCATTAAAGGCATCAACATAACTCTCAATCGATTGAGAGAGTTGGATAAAGATATTGCCCCGCCAGAAAATCTTATTATCAAAGAAAGTGATTTTAATTAATGGCAGATGATTTCAAACCAAACGCAGAAATTTATTTGGTAGAGCGTTATAAATATATATTGCAAGAAATTGCCGCCCTCAATGCCCGAACTCCTAAATATCTATTGCTATTCCAAAGCCTCACAACCGCCATCTTCGGCGGCGGCGTGGCCGTATTTTTAGGCTGGAAAAACCTTAACATTTCATTCGAAATTGCCCAAATCGGCATTGAAGGCCTGTTATGGCTATTCACGATTTTGGCATTTTTTGTAATCGTTTCAATTGTCGTTGGCATGGTGGCGTGGATGGATTATCGCCAAGAAGAAGTTGAATTGCTAGAAATGGTGGTCAAAATCGATTTTAGAAAAGCCCCAAAATGGCGAAACTTCTGGCGCTGGTCTGAAACCTATTTGATATTAATCATCATCTTCGTCACTTATTTTGCATGGGCTTTTGTCAACGAAAAAATATTACCTCTCATTGCGTAGCTGCCTATTTCTTAGTTTTCCAAGCCTTAAGAATTTTTTCGGCTCGGGCAAGCTCGGAGAAGGACAAGCGCTTGCGAATAACAATCTGATTGTCAATCGCGCCGCCCATGGCAAAGAATAAATAGGCTTTGATATTGTCCTTTTTAAACCCTTCACCACTGGCATATAACGCGCCCAAATTATTATAGGCAGGCAGATAACCTTGCTTGGCCGCCGCCCCATACCATTTCAGCGCTTGGCGATAATCTTGCTTCACGCCATTGCCGGCCACATATAACAAGCCCAAATTAAACTGCGCCTCTTTATAACCCTGCTTGGCGGCAGTTTCATACCATTTGGCCGCCAACTCATAATTCTGTTCAATGCCAATGCCCTCATCATAGAGTGAGGCCAAATTATATTGCGCCGCTGGCAGCCCTTGTGCGGCAGATTTTTCACTCCACATAAGCGCTTGCTCATAATCTTGCTCTGTGCCGATGCCATCGGCGTAGGACAATGCCAAATTATATTGCCCAATCACATCGCCCTGTTGCGCACTTTCCAACTCAGCCTGAAAAACCGCTTTGTCTTTTGCCGAAATTTCAGCAACCGCCACGCTGGCCATCGCCAAACTCAACGACAAAATAATAATTCGCAACATAACAAATACCCATTCATTAGATTAAATTCCAACCCAATATATTCAATATAAACAAACTATCAAGCCTGAATACTAACTAATGAATGACAACCAATGATTGATACCAACTCCAACCTGATACAACTGACTGACCGCGCCGAATGACGCCCAAGGTTGATACTGATCACAGCCCCTCCCAATGACGCCCAATCGTCGCCCAATGATTGATACTAACCCCAATCCGATATTGCTGACTGGCCTCCACCCAATGACGCTCAACCGTCACCCAATAACGACCGATGAATAACAACCCACAACCGAAGCCCGACATTGAGATCAGCAATGCAAGCTTGACAAATCAGCTTATATACTCAAATATAGACCGATCGTTCGGTACGTATAAATTACGATAGGGAAATAAATATGAATGAAACGCCAAAAATCAAAAAACGCGATGTTATTTTAGACGTTGCAGCAAATTTATTCCTACAACACGGCTATGATGGCACAGGCGTCGAGCAAATCATCATCACCGCCGAAACCTCGCGCGGCGGGCTTTATCATCATTTCAAAAACAAAGACGCCCTGCATTTGGCAGTGCTCAACCAGCTATTCCTCGCGCCCATGCAATCCATGTCATTCGATAATTTCGCAAAAATGCCGCTCAAACAACAACAAGGCATGCTGGTAGATCTATTCCGCACCATGCCACAAACTATGGATGCGATGACCCGCCACGGTGTCGCCAAATATTTCGCACTATATTTCGATAGCCTCAGCCGTGTGCCAGAATTCGGCAGAACCGTCCGCACCTATTACCAACAGCTTTTGAACATATTGCAAAACTCAATCATCGCCGAGCGCCAGCTAACGCAAGATGATGCTCGCAAGCAAGCACGCGCCTTCTTAGCCCGCCTAGAAGGCGAAATCTACCTTTGTGCCGTATTGGGCGATGCCCCCGAGCTCACAAAATTGTCTAAAGAAATGGATGTTTAATCATGGATATTTACAGCCAAAAAGGCAAATCCAACAGTCAAAAAATTGTCATAACTCTCATCGAATTGGCACTTATTTACATATCTTACAACATCATGTTTGGCGGTGGTGAAGCGCTCATCACCAGCCTGTTTGGCTGGGAGTTAATCATCGAAATCCCCACCCGTCGCTGGGTCATCCTCATATTCTCCATCACCATCCTATTGCGCATGGCATTCATGATGTTCTACCTACTCAAGCGCAAAATCCCATGGTCAGAATGCTTCACCGTGCCAGCTGCTTTTGCATTATATTATGTTGGTTTCGCAATATTGGTTCTGCCCAACGAAGCTGCTTTAGGCCTGTGGGATTGGCTGGCCATTGCCATTTTCATCCTCGGTTGCTATCTCAACACCGCGTCAGAATATCAACGTCACAAGTTTAAACTCAAACCCGAAAACAAAGGCAAATTATACACCAAAGGCCTGTTCGCCCACAGCATGCACATCAATTATTTTGGCGATATTTTATGGGTCATCGCCTACGCCATCATTGCTGGCCACGTCATCGGCATCGTCATCCCCATCATGATTACCGGCTTTTTCGCCTTCATCAACATCCCGATGCTGGATTCCTATCTGCGCGGCCGTTATACCGAATTTGCCGATTACCAAGCCAAAACCAAAAAACTCATCCCGTTCATTTGGTAGTTTTTATCGCCACAATAATGTCCATCACATTGGTGCCGGTCGGCCCACATTTGTAAAGTCCATCATGCTGGTCTAAATAATCGCCGGCATTGGCTTTTTCCAGCGCAATCTTGGCCGCCACTGCATCACCAAATGTGCTGCCATCAACAATCGCCCCCGCCGCATCAGTCGGCCCATCCGTGCCATCCGTGCCCGCGACAATCAATTCAATGTCATCACGCCCATAAATATGTTCAGCTAGTGCCAAACCAAGGCTCTGGTTGCGCCCGCCATTGCCCGGCAAAGGCGGCAGGTTCACCGTCGGTTCACCGCCAAAAATATACACGCCAGCTGCGCCTTCAATTAGGCGTTCAGCTAGCTTCGGCGCCAACTCAAAAATATCATCATATAAACATTCTTCATTGCAAATCACCTCAAACCCAGCGGCAATTGCCGCCTGCTCAATCGCCGCCCGCGCCAACGCGTTAGACGCCACAATATGGTTAGCCGCTTGCGGTTTTTGGGCACTAAGTACATGCAAATCCGCATCATAAAAAGCAATGCCCGAACCAATCACCGAAAGTTCATCACCTTCAACGTCAGATATATAAAAAATATCCAATTTCGCCCCGCCAAAATGGCTCAGCAATTTGCCATATTTTATCTGCGATAATTTACGCCGCTGTTTGTTCATCTCACCAATCGCCAAACCCTGCTGCATCATTTTCACATTCAGCGTTTGCAGATCAAACAAGCTTAAACCGTCGGCCAAATGCTCAACCAAAGCCGATGCCCCGCCCGAAACCAAAAATACCAAGCGGCTATCCTCACCCAAACTTTTCACTTTGCTTAACAGTGCAAAACCAGCGCTCAAACTATTTTCATCAGGTATCGGGTGGGCAGCTTCAAATAGGGTTACATGGTCATAGCCATCAAGTTCAGCCAATCCATGCCCATATTTGGTGATAATCAAAGTCTCAACATCAGTCTTGCCAAGTGCCTTCAAAGCACCCAATGCCATAGACGCAGCAGCCTTACCAACCGCAATGATCGCGTCCGCACCGGTAATATTCTCGCGCTTCATGGCATCATAAACAGCTTGTTCACCTTTGGCGGCATTCACCCCCACCTGCCATAAATCTATCAATTTTTGTTTCATATTCATCACTTTACCTATGGTAAGTGTTTATAACTAAGCTTCTGAGTAAAATATATGTATAAAGAAATTTACTTTCACTTTTAAGTGACTATGTGGGTAAATCTTTCGATATAGAGCAAATGCTCAATAAAGTAATAAGTAGTAAGGCATTGATATAAATAAGTTTTATTTAAATAATATAATTTCAATTACCCATTCACTCAAAACTAAAAAACCGTAAAAATTATATGACCAACATTAAACTACACAAAAAACGTGGTGTTTGCTTGACTCAAAATACTAGCTATGCAGAATATTGCTCAGTCTAAAACATTCAAAATATTGAATATTTAGCAACAAAGAAAAGATGAAATTAGAAAAACTCTAAAAAAATTCATCAATCTACTGTGGGAGAAAAAAATGAAAAAAAGTCTATTAGCTTTAGCCATTTTAGCCGGTTCAACCGCGCTAACGGGCACAGCATTCGCTGCAGACAAAACACTGGTATACTGCTCAGAAGGCAGCCCAGAAGGTTTTGATGCGTCTTTATTTACATCAGGCACAACATTTGATGCGTCAGCAAATACAATGTTTGACGGCTTGGTCAACTTTAAAATTGGCACAACTGAAGTTGTACCAGGCGTTGCCGAAAGCTGGGAAGTTTCTGAAGATGGTCTTGAACTAACATTTAAGCTACGTGCTGGTGTTAAATTCCATTCAACAGATTATTTCACACCAACACGCGATTTGAATGCAGACGATGTTATCTTCTCATTCACCCGCCAAATGGATGAAAATAACGCTTATTATAAAAATGCCAATGGCGCTTGGGAATATTTCAATGCGATGGACATGTCTAACCTGATCAAAGACATTGTACGTGTTGATGACATGACAGTTAAATTTGTCCTAGATCACCCAGAAGCACCAATCGTAGCTAACTTTGCTATGGCATTTGCTGGCATTCAATCAGCCGAATATGCTGCCGCTGGCGAAGCTGCTGGTAATCTAGATAATGTCAACCAAAACCCAATCGGTACAGGTCCATTTAAATTTGTGGCTTACCAAAAAGATGCGGTTATTCGTTATGTTGCCAATGCTGATTATTGGGGCGGCAAACCTGCCATTGATAATCTAATCTTCTCTATCACGCCAGATGCTTCTGTGCGTTTCCAAAAAATGAAAGCTGGCGAATGTCATGTTATGCCTTATCCAGCTCCTGCTGAATTGGATATGATCAAAGCCACTGATGGCATGTCATTATTACAACAAGAAGGCCTAAATGTTGGCTATCTTGCTTATAATACTGAAAAAGAAAACTTTAAAAACGTGAAAGTGCGTAAAGCGCTTAACCATGCGATCAACAAACAAGCCATTAAAGACGTCGTATTTAGCGGCTATGCAACAATCGCTAAAAACCCAATTCCACCAACCATGTGGTCATATGACGAGTCAACAACTGATGATGAATATGATCCAGAAAAAGCCAAAGCACTACTCGCTGAAGCTGGCATGGCTGACGGCTTTAAAACCAACATTTGGGCTATGCCTGTATCACGTCCATACAACCCAGATGCCCGTAAAATGGCCGAACTTATTCAAGCTGACTGGGCAAAAATTGGCGTCGATGCTGAAATTGTTTCATTCGAATGGGGCGAATATCTAAAACGCTCTAAAGATGGCGAACATGACACAGTATTGTTAGGTTGGACTGGTGACAACGGTGATCCAGATAACTTCCTACGCGTATTGCTAGGTAAAGCCGCTGTTGGCGGAAGTAACCGCGCACGTTGGGCAAATGATGAGTTCGAAGCTGAAATTCAAGCCGCTTTGATCACATCAGACTCAGCTGCACGTACAGCTAGCTACAAAAAAGCACAGGAAATCTTTAAAGCCGAAGCTCCATGGGCAACCATTGCGCATAGCATCGTATTCATGCCTGTAAGTGATAAAGTAACTGGCTATGTGGTTGATCCACTAGGCGGTCATTGGTTCTCTAACGTAGACATGAACTAGATTCTTATCTAAACAATTTGGCAAGCCGATCGTCATGCTCGGCTTGCCTTTTTATAATATCTTTAAAGTTAGCTTCAAATGCTCAGATTTATCTTGCAACGCCTCGCGGTTCTCATACCCACATTCTTTGGCATCACCCTAGCGGCCTTTATTTTCATTCATCTTATACCAGGCGACCCCATCGAAGTGATGGCAGGCGAACGCGGTGTATCACCCGAAAAACATGCCGAACTCATGCATGCCTTCGGCCTAGATCAACCCCTGTGGAAACAATATCTCGATTATATCTGGCAACTATTACATGGCGATCTCGGCAAATCTTTCGTCACCAAACAACCCGTAATCGAAGAGTTTTTCAAACTATTCCCCGCCACCGTCGAACTAGCATTAAGCGCCCTCATATTTGCCATTATCATTGGCATTCCCGCAGGCATCATTGCCGCGGTTAAACGCGGCTCAGTTTTCGATCATTCACTAATGACCCTGTCCCTAACTGGCTTTTCCATGCCGCTATTCTGGTGGGCGCTTTTGCTCATCGTGTTCTTCTCAGGCAATCTAGGCTGGACACCCGTTTCAGGCCGCATCTCAGTGCTATATTATTTCGACAGCGTCACAGGCTTTATGCTCATCGATAGCTGGCTATCAGGCCAACCGGGCGCCTTCAAATCCGCAGCCTCACATCTCATCCTACCCACCATTGCCCTCGGCACCATCCCGCTCGCCACCTTCGCCCGCCAAACCCGCAGCGCGATGCTAGAAACCATGGGCGAAGATTTCATAAAAACCGCCCGCGCCAAAGGCTTAAGCCCGTTCCGCGTCACAGTGGTTCACGCATTCCGCAACGCCCTAATCCCCATCATCACAGTCATCGGCCTCTCAGTCGGCGTCCTCCTAGGCGGCGCCATCCTAACCGAAACCATCTTCTCATGGCCGGGCATCGGCAAATGGATGGTCGACAGCATCTTCAGGCGCGATTACGCAGTGGTACAAGGCGGCCTCATCCTCATCGCCACCATGGTCATTGCAGTCAATTTAACAGTAGACGTATTATACGGCCTCATCGATCCACGCATCAGAAAAAAGGGACATTGATATGAGCATGCAATCCCCAAACAGTAAAAGCGAAAAAATCCAATCAGCCCTCATGGCAGTCCTGTCAGGCTTCTGGTATGAATTCAAACAAAACCGCGGCGCCCTATACGGCCTCATATTCGTAACCATCCTAGCCTTCGTTGCCATTTTCGCCGATCTAGTCGCCCCTTTTAGCCCAATCGAACAATATCGCGATTTCCTAAAACTCCCCCCCATCTGGGTAGAAGGAGGCAATTGGGATTTCATTCTAGGCACCGATGCCCTAGGCCGAGATCAACTGTCCCGCATCATTCACGGCTCCCGCTATTCATTCTATATTGGCTTCATAGTCATCTTCTTCTGCCTAACAATCGGCATCTTCCTAGGCTTAGTCGCCGCCTTCAACAAAGGCTATGTAGACACTTTTATAATGCGCCTAATGGACATAATCCTAGCCTTCCCAAGCCTCCTAATGGCCTTGGCCTTAGTTGCCATCCTAGGCCCCTCACTAGAAAACGCGATGATCGCCATCGCCGTAGTCTACATCCCCCATTTCGTCCGCTTAACCCGCGCCCAAGCCCTATCCGAGCTCGGCAAAGACTATGTCTCATCAAGCAAAACCATGGGCGCATCATCCGCCCGCCTCATGTTCATCAACGTCCTACCAAACTGCATGGCACCACTCATAGTCCAAGCTACAATGAGCTTTTCCTCCGCCATTCTAGATGCCGCAGCCCTAGGCTTCCTAGGCATGGGCGCCCAACCGCCCACCCCAGAATGGGGCACAATGCTAGCCGATAGCCGCCAATATATCACCTCCGACCCATGGCTAATGGGCATTCCAGGCCTGTTCATCCTAGTCACCGTGCTCTCCATTAACCTAATTGGCGATGGCCTGCGTGATGCACTCGATCCAAAAATGAAATCCAACAAATAGGGGCCCAACAAATAGGGGTAATGACATGACAAAAGACGCAATATTAAAAATCAGCAACCTCACAGTCAGCTTGCCATCACGCGCCGAGCGCCCCTATGCGGTAGAAGATGTCAGCTTCGAGGTCTTCCCCGGCGAAATCCTCTGCATCGTCGGCGAGTCTGGTTCAGGTAAATCCATGTCATCCAACGCCGTGATGGGTCTACTGCCCAAACCCCAAGTCTATATCAGCCAAGGCGAAATCCTATTCGAAGGCCAAGACCTAGCTCAAATCAGCGACCGTGAAATGCAAAAAATCCGTGGCAGTAAAATCGGCATGATTTTCCAAGAACCCATGACGGCTTTAAACCCCGTGATGAAAGTCTCCAAACAACTAGAAGAAGTCTTCAAAAGCCATCACCTAAAATTATCCCGCAAACAAATAAAAGCCAAAATCATCGAAATGCTAGACGATGTCGGCCTGCCAGACCCAAAAATTATCGGCAACAGTTTCCCGTTCGAACTCTCAGGCGGCCAACGCCAACGCGTCATGATCGCCATGGCTTTAGCCCTAGAACCCACCATCCTAATCGCCGATGAACCAACAACCGCTTTAGACGTAACCACCCAAGCCCAAATCCTAAAACTAATCGCCGCCCTACAACAAAAGCGCGACATGGGCGTCATTTTCATCACCCATGATTTCGGCGTAGTCGCCGAGATTGCCGATCGGGTCATCGTCATGCAATTCGGCAAAATCGTCGAGCAAGGCAGCGCCGATCAAATCCTAAACCGCCCAAAGCACCCCTACACAAGAAAACTAATTTCCACAGTGCCACATCTAGGCGCCCAGAAAAAAGCCCCCGTCACCTCTGATGTCGTTGTCACCGTCAAAGGCCTCAACAAAACCTATGGCGATGCAAGCACTGGCTGGTTCAAAAAGGCAGGCCGCGTCGTACACGCCTCAAAAGATGTCAACCTAGAAATCCGCAAAGGCGAAACCTTAGGCCTAGTCGGCGAGTCAGGCTCAGGCAAATCCACAGTCGGCCGCTGCATCATCCGCTTGCACTCTTCAGATTCAGGCGAAGTATTATTCGATGGCGAAGACATTCTAAAGCTGACTAATGCGCAAATGATGCCCATGCGCAAACAAATTCAGATGATTTTCCAAGACCCATACGCCTCACTCAACCCAAGGCGTAAAATCGGCGACATCATCACCGAAGGCCCGACCATTCACGGCATACCAAAAGCCGAAAGCTGGAAACGCGCCGAAGAACTGCTAGAAATCGTCGGCCTCGATAAAGTCGCCCTAAAACGCTACCCGCACGAATTTTCAGGCGGCCAACGCCAACGCATTGGCATCGCCCGCGCTTTGGCAATGGATCCAAAACTACTCATCGCCGATGAAGCCGTTTCAGCACTCGATGTATCAGTACAAGCCCAAGTGCTAAAACTGCTCGATGACATCAAAAACAAAATGGATTTAGCCATGCTATTCGTCACCCACGATTTACGTGTAGCCGCCCAAGTTTGTGATAAAATCGCGGTGATGAAATTAGGCGAAATCGTTGAATATGGCAATACATATGACGTGTTCCACAACCCCCAACACGCCTACACAAAAAGCCTTCTCGACGCCGTTCCCGGCAAACAATGGAAAGTCCCAGACCTGTCTGGAGTATAATATCTATTAAACAAAAGCCACAGGGCTTTCATTCATTAAGCTCTGAAACTCATCATATTCTTGTTGGGTTTTATGATAGTTAATGTCGATGGTTTGCAACAACCCGTCTTTAATTACAAATTTGGTTTTGCCTAAAGCTGTGATGAATTCAGAATCATGGCTAGGTATTTTCATCTCAAATTGCGTATAGAAATTGGTATCATCATGGGTTACAGGCTTATATACTGTAAACTTGGCGCTAGAATTTATGAACCTCATACGCCTTACAAATTGCTTGAAATCTTGTTTCTCGCCAGCATTCAGAGTAAATGAGAATGTGGACGAGCTCAATTCTCTCATCCCATCTGAGCTATTTTTATAAAATTTCGAAATAAAAAAATCAACTATCTTCAGATTTTGCGACATAAATGTCTCCCCCTCAAAATACCTAAATTGAGAATATCTAAAGAGTGTTTAATTTTCAATTAACATTAGTAAAACTAACAGAAAAACAAAAAAATAAATTCAAAATTCTATTCCGCAGGCTCAGTTCTTGGTTTTTTAACCCCAGCACGCTTGGTAAAATGCCGCCAGTTTTTGCCATTCCATATCCAACTAAAAAAGTTACCAATGTCATGCAATATGCCAATGGTCGCTGGCACCAAAATCAACACCAACACCGTCGCCGCCAACAGCCCAAACACCATGGTAATCGCCAACGGTATTAAAAACTGCGCTTGCAAACTTTTCTCAAACATCAACGGCACAAGTCCACCAATAGTCGTCAACGAGGTTAACAACACCGCCCGCAAGCGATCCTTCGCCCCCAGCACCGCCGCATGATACATATCCGATCCCGCTTCAATATATTCATCAATCCGCGCCACCAAAATAATTGAGTCATTAACCAAAATCCCCGCCAGCCCCAGCAAACCAAACACACTCATCATGGTTAAGTTAAAGCCCATGGCATAATGCCCAAACAAAGCCCCAACAAATCCAAATGGTATAATCATCATCACCACAAGTGGCCGCGTATAAGAGGCAAACACCCATGCCAAAGTGATGTAAATCAGCGACAGCGCCAAATAACCACCCAACATCATGTCATTCAAAGCTTCTTGCTGCTCAAGCCCCAGCCCACCAACCTTATGCTCAACCGCATATTTGGAGAGAATATCAGGCAGAATGCTTTTCTTAATCTCAGCCCGCACTTCATCGCCCGTCATCACATCAGGGTTCACTTCACCCGTAATGCTGATGGATATTTTACCATCTCGTTTACGGATCAGGCTGGCACCATCTTTCTCATCAAAACTCACAATTTCGCTGAGCTGCACATATTGGCCAGTCGGGCTTTTCAGCCTAAAATTACGCAAACTACTCATGCTGCCTTCTTGGTCCGCAAGCTGCACCTTCACATCAATATCACCATTGGTCGCAGGGAAAGACCGCGCCGTCAAACCTTGGAAATTATTACGCAATTGCCCCGATACATTGTCAATGGTAAAGCCCAAAGCACCGCCACGCGGCGTTAAATGCATAATCAATTCACGTTTGCCAACAGGGAAATTATCATCCATACCGCTCACACCCGGCAGCAAGGCCACTTGCTCCTGAAACTCTTTCGAAGCCGCTTTAAGCACCTCTAAAGACGCGCCACTTAAGCGATAGTCAATTTCTTTACCGCCACTACCACCTTGGTTTTCTTCAACAATTAAATTCTCGACCGAAGGCAATATCGGCGCAGCATCTTGCCAAGCATCCAATATGGTTGTGGTGCGTATGTCGCGGGTTTCAGCTTTGGTCAGTTGCACGCGAATGCGCGCCACAGGGTCAGTGCCATTGGCAATGGTGGTAAATATAGTCGAAACCAAAACACCCTTGCCGCCAGCAAGTTCAACTTCCACTTGTCGCAACGTTTCTTCCAATTTCTTCACGTCTTGTTTCATGGTTTCAAGTTCAGCACTGGAACTAAACTCAATGCGCATTTCAATTTGCTCACCTTCAGCCTGCGGAAAGAAATCAAACCCCACCGTACCAGAGGTTATAAACCCAATCGCCACGATAAAAGTCGCAAAGCTACCCGCCAAAGTCGCCCACCGCCAGCGGAATGAAAACGCCGCCACCTGCACAAAAATTTTATCCCTAAAAAACTCAAATCCATTGTCAAAATGCTTACGAAAGAAATTCCGCCCATCGCCTTTACCGCGATATTTCACATGCCGCAAATGCCCAGGCAAAATAAAGAAACACTCAATCAGAGAGGCAATCAAAACCGATATCACCACAATCGGAAAAGTGATCATAATCTGCCCCATAAACCCGCCAATCATCGCCAGCGGAATAAA
>NVUS02000171.1 GCA_002402005.2 OCS116 cluster bacterium
CGCTAGGCTTGCGACCGTCCAAGGATGAGTAACTTCCGCATGCATGGCATTTAATGCACGGCCAATTTTTTGATCCCCAAGGGCAGCAAACCAGCTTGGACTCGTGCCTTTTTGACCAATTTGCTCAGTATATGCACGTAGCGCCTGAATGAGCAAAATATCTGCCAAATGATGGCGCACAACACCGTTCCCCATGTCATTACGTCTAATTTCCATATCCAACAGTTCCAATGTGCCACGCAAGATAGGAGCCACAGGGGCAGAAGCGGGAATCAACAAGAAAGGCGGCAGCTCATCAAGTAGCAAGCGCGCATGCAAGGGAGCAAGCGCAAAACTGCCTGCCAACAATACAGTCTCAGATCCATTATACTGTGCAACATCAGATTTATCCCAGTCAAAAGTTGCGATGCCATCTTCTGATGGAATGCTTGGATCGCTGGTAATTATGTAAGCTGGCGAATGTGTCAGCAGAAACGTATCGCCTTGGCCAACCCATTGCGGATCAGCGTTTGGTTGAATCATCCAACATCCACCGGCAAGCACGGCAACAAATTTGAGCGCGGGCTTTTGAGGCAACTTGAATGACCATTCACCGCCAGCCTCGAAGCGTGTGCAACGAGCAGACCGCAGATCAAGTAAGGAAAAAACTTCAGTTAAGGGATCAGACATTTATAGACGATCTAGATAGTTATATGGAGTTTATAACATAGATACTCCAGAAAATCTATGAAATATTGGGAAATATATATTTAACCGTAGGAGAAAGATCATGATTGGCATCCAAGGAAAAGTCGTCGCCATCACCGGCGCAAGCAGCGGAATTGGGCGGGCAACGGCCTTGATGCTTGCCGAACGCGGCGCAAAATTAATACTGGGCGCACGGCGTGAGCCACTGTTGCAACAATTGCAGACCGAAATATTAGAAAAAGGCGGCGAAGCCTTGATTTGCATTACCGATGTTTCCAAAAAGGCCGACCTTGTACGGTTAATTGACCTTGCTAAATCGCACTTTGGTCGGCTTGATGTACTGTTCAGTAATGCTGGGATCGGGCCCATATCAGCACTAGATGATCTTGAGGTTACTGATTGGGAGGCGATGATTGACGTTAATATCAAAGGCTATTTATATGGAATAGCTGCAGCTTTACCGGTGTTCCGTCAACAAGAATTCGGGCATTTTGTCACCACAATCTCAACCGCAGGATTAAAAATCGTCCCCACCATGGCGGTTTATGCAGCCACTAAAAACGCCGTACGAACGATCAACGAAGCATTGCGCCAAGAGGCTGGACCTAATTTACGAGTGTCAGGTATATCACCTGGTTTGGTTCAAACCAATTTCGCCGACTCGATGACAGACCCTCTGGCCAAAGCGCAGACCATTGCCGCTATGGAAACGCTAGGCATTTCTCCAGAAGCAGTTGCTCGTGCTATTTGCTTTGTAATCGAACAACCCGCAGATGTAGATGTTGGTGATATTGTTGTGCGACCAACAGCGCAGGCTTAAATTGTAAATTAGCAAGCTAAGCTTAAAGTGGGGTGCTACAGTTCATCAATAATAGGAAGTGCAAGCACCCTTTCATAAAACAATTTTTATACTAAATTCTTCACCCGTTTGTGGCTGACCCTTCAATTATAATGCCGAGAGAATTCATCAAAATGCGTTAAAAAACCTATTAACCACTTACGGTGTAAACATTCCAGATAACCCTTATATTTCTGGCACAAAAAAAATAACCAATTTGCCAAGCTCAAAATCCGAAGCCTGCAAATTGGGAATTGAGGCAGAAATAGCAAACCTGAAACTATATGATGAAAAGTTGCTACCAAGTGTAACTAGTCATCCTGATATTACGCAGGTATTTAACAATCTTAGAAATGCTTCTGAATTTAAACATTTACCAGCATTTCAACATTGCGCAGGCCAATAAACCTTGATTAAACTAATTTCCATTCCTAACAACCGGGCTAGCTTCATTACACAGTTAGCCCGCCTTAAATTTACAAGTATAGTATTCCCAACTTGGATATAGCGTCGAGACATATTATTAAAGACCAATGCGTGACAAATCTAAACGGCCACCCTTAACTGGAGGACACCAATAATTTGCACCACTTGTTGGATGGCTAAATTGAAATAAGCCATCAACAATACCATCCTCAGCTCCTACCATGCGGTGCAATAAAGCCTCAAACGCATTGAACGAGCATCCAAATGCCACAAACATCAACCCTTCTTTTCCTCCGTCAACCCAAGGCATAGACCGGCGAAGAATAAACGCTTCCGGAGTGAAGCTTTCCTGCGCAGTTCGTTTTACATGAGCAAATTCAGGCGCCGTTTCAATTTCCTCATTATCCGATATTCGACGTCCAATGATATAGTCTTGGTCTTCTTGTTTTAGTGAATGCAAATGGTTAAGGTTATGTTCCCATTTTTGCACAGAAACAAAACTCGATCCGTCTGCAACAAATGCGGCTTCTATTGCCGCCACTCCTTCTGGATTCTCGGTTCCATCCTCATAACCACTTAAATCCAAGCCAATATCTAAATCAATTCCAAATTTAAAGCCATCAATTGTGCGAACAACCTCAAATCCTTCATTCAAATATTCCAAAATGGTTCGAGCCCGTTTGGCGATTTCGCCTCGATCTTCGCCTCTTAGCCATATCCAAAGATCAGCCTGAGTTGAAGGGATTTCAACACCAACCCCACTAACCAATTGAAATTCATGCAGTTCCTTCAATTTTGCAAAGCTTTGAACCAACCCAGCACCGAGGCCGACAACCATTCTTTCATTCGGTTCCAACCCGTTCAATAGAGCGGCAATGTTTACTTTTGAGCTAATCTTTAATTCAATGTAACGAGCATGATTAGGTATTCCGAGTAAAATGCCTGCCTGTTTATTCATAATTTTCATTTCCACTTCAGATGATTCATCTTCAAATTCATTGAGCAAATTAATATTTGAACTAATTTTAATTATGCAGCATTAACTTGTTGAAGCAAGATTTGTATTTAAAAGAATTGCAATGGTGAACATGCAGCAAAAAACCTTAATCTCAATTCAATGTTTGATGGACACTGATTTTTAAACTGCTATCATAATGCCAACAATTATGAATTATGTAATATTAGCCGATGTTCCTATCTAAATTTAAGCGATTTGCAAAAAAACATTGGGTGCCCATCGTCGGTTTTCTATTGTCATCGGCTATAGCTCTATTTTTCGGCTTTACCTTTATGGCAAGAGCAATTTATTTCAATGACCCTAAGCATCAAGATGAAGTGCTCAGAGATTGGATGACCCCCCGTTATGTTATTCTGTCTTATGACGTCCCACAAGAAATAATAGCTGATGCATTGGGTTTGGATGACGATGACCGAGGAAAAGGCATACGCCTAAAGGACATTGCGGAAGCACAAAACCTATCTCTCGAACAACTAACGGTAAAAATACGCAATGTTGCGCAGACATACAGAGAGAGCCAAAAATGACCGAAATCATTCTTGGTCTAATACCAGAATATGGCCTTTACATTATCTTTTTTACCGTTTTATTTGCGTGTTTTGGCATTCCATTACCTTCATCCATCCTAGTATTAACTTCAGGCGCTCTTGCAGCAGCTGGTGATTTGATAATATGGCAGGTGGTACTAGTCGCAACAATAGCTTATTGGCTAGGCGATCAGCTAGCTTTCGCAATTGCTCGATTTACAGGGCCTAGCCTACTCACCCTCTTGCGGAAAATTCAACGCATAAAGCCTGTCCTTGACAGAAGTGAAACCATGTTAAAACAACACGGCTGGGTGGCTATTTTCCTTAGCCACACAATATTCAGTCCTACAGGGCCCTATGTTTCCTATGTTAGTGGAGCCGTAAAAACAAATTGGCTTAAGTTCACCGCCGTTGCGATGCCTTCTTCAACACTATGGACAATCAGCTACGCTATGCTTGGGTATTTTTTTGCTGGAGAACTCCCTCAAATGTCTGATCTTGTTGCAAGCATGCTAATCGTTGCCGTATTCACCACAATATCAATTGCTTTTGTTATTTGGTTGGTTGTCTCATGGCGGCATTTTGAAGCCTAATAATA
>NVUS02000172.1 GCA_002402005.2 OCS116 cluster bacterium
GTTTTTATATAGCGCAAAAAACCACATAATAAAAGCATTTTATATTTCTAGCATAAGTTTGCCGATATGTCGGCCATCTTCCATATATTTATGTGCCAACCCGGCATCTTTCAGCGCAAAGACTTTGTCAACAATCGGCTTGATTTTGCCCTGTTCGATGAGCGGCCAAATGTGCTGATGCAAAGCGCTGGCGATTGCGGCTTTTTCGGCCAGCGGGCGGTTGCGCAAAGTCGAGCCGGTCAGGGTGAGGCGTTTGAGCATAACCGGCAAAAAATCCACCTCGGCAATTGCGCCATTTAAATAAGCAATGTTAACAATGCGGCCATCTTGCGCCGCCACTTGTACGTTGCGGCTTATATAATCACCGCCAACCATGTCCAAAATTACATCAGCGCCTTTGCCGCCGGTTTCGGCTTTGATGATGGCGACATAATCTTCCAATAGATAATTAATCGCCACAGCGCCTAAGCTTCGCACGGTGGTGCATTTGGCCTCACTGGCGGCGGTGGCAAATACTTTTGCAAATTTATATTGTCGGGCTATCTGTATGGCAGCCACGCCAATGCCACTGCTGCCACCATGTATGAGCAGGCTTTCACCATCTTGTAAGCCAACGCGGTCAATTACATTGTTCCATACGGTAAAATAAGTTTCGGGCAAGCTAGCGGCCTCGATAAAACTTAAACCTTGGGGGATGGGCAGGGCGGTGTCCTGATGAATGGTGGCATATTGTGCGTAGCCACCCCCGGCAACTAGGCCGCATATCTTATCACCAATTTCATATTTGTCGGCAGTGGCAGATTTGTCGACCACAATGCCGGCGATTTCCAAACCCAATATGGGCGACGCGCCTTTGGGCGGTGGGTAATGGCCAGTGCGCTGCAAAATGTCCGGCCGGTTGACGCCCGCGGCTTCAACTTTTATCAACAATTCGCCTTTTTGAATGTGTGGTACATTATGTGTGGCAAGCTCTAATTCTTCCCAACTGCCAATGGAGTTGATTTTAATGGCCTGCATGGTTTGGGGTATTTGAAGGTTTGGCATAAGGGTCCAGACATAATTGTTTGGTTTAAACCTTAAGTGATTCGTTAGCATTCTTAAATAGTGCTTATCAAATAGTGGATATCAGGTATTTGATAAGCAATTATATGTATTTGATGTTAAATACTTGAAATAATATTATCCTTTAGTCTAACGCACTATGAATAAGTGTAATATTAACTAATTTTTAACCTGAATATATGTATAGTTAACATACGTAATGCAGATAGAAGCTTCGGTTATTATTTGTTGAATATTTTTTCATTGATATTCTTTATTGCGTCTCCCTATTAAACTTTTCGAGCCGTATTTATGCGGCTCTTTTTTTTTTGGTTTTTTTAAAAGTTTTCCCTCATTTATACAAGTGATAAATTTAATTAAAATCCGCTGCTTTTTTGCAACAATATCCCAATAATTAGCCTCTATGATGCGCTTATAAATGAGCAAGGATACGGGGTGAGAGGGGACAGATTATTTGCGCCTTCAGTTATCAACTGAGCCGTTAACCATTTGTTAAGCTTCTTAAAGACTCGCCATAAACAAAAGTATATATTAACTATACGAGTATTGAGTAGGGCGTTATAAAAATGAAATTATCTAATGATAAGAATAAGTTATCGGAAACTGTGAATTTTGTTGAATTTTTTGCAGCTTCAAATCAGTTCCAATCTTTGTTTAACGAAGGTATGGCATTGGTTGAAGAGACAGCCAATTATTTGGATGGCGATGGAAGAGTTCAATCTCGCGAATTAAGCCGGCCGCAGGCTTTGGCATATGCCTCTGAAAGCATGCGGTTAACCACTCGGTTGATGCAAATTGCCTCATGGCTATTGTTGCAACGGGCGCTTAAGAATGGCGAGCTGGGCATTGATGAAATTAAACGTGATAGCAACCGCATTAAATTGTCAAAACGTCGGGTTGATGATGTAACAACATTGATTGAAGAGCTGCCGGTGAAATTGATTGATCTGATTCACAAAAGTTTTGATCTGCAAGTCAGATTGCAAAAAATTGACAAACAATTTTGGACCAAGTTTGAAGAAGCGCCAACCCAAGAAATTGGCGCCCGCGAGCATTTTAGTAAGTTAGAAGCGGCATTTGGCCAAAGCAACTGAATGAATAAATAAATACACTTTAAGCACTGTATTGAAAAAAGAGCCAGACTTTAAAGTCTGGTTTTTTTTCGCTTAAAATTTGCATAAAAAAAGCCTCTCAAAATATTGAGAGGCTTTTAAAACATATAAGTAATGTTCGGTCTTAACCCAACATGCCTTCGAAACGTTTGTTAAATTTATCAAGACGTCCGCCACGGCCAGTAAGCTGTGCGCCGCCACCAGTCCAAGCTGGATGAGTTGAAGGATCAACGTCTAATACGAGTGTATCGCCTTCTTTGCCCCAAGTTGAGCGGGTTTCATATGTAGAACCGTCAAGCATTTGAATTTTAATTACGTGGTAATCTGGGTGAATGTCACTTTTCATTTTATAACCTTACATTTTTAGAAAAACTATGAGAACCTGCGACAACCGCAGCCAACTAGCCTTTAATGAACCTGTTTGCAGCTGATATAGACTAGAATGGACTTTATGACAAGCGGTTTTCGGCTTAGCTGTTTAGATATATGTGGCTATTTTCATTTGTTATACTCAATATAACAAATAGCCATTGTTTTTTTGCCCACCCGACCTATATATCTATTTGATATAGTTTTGAAGAAACGGGATGATATGAGCGACGACACAGCAACAGACAAAAAATCTCAAAAAAAATCAATGTTTGGCGATTTAAGCCCGATACGAAAATTACTACCCTTTGTATGGGTGCATAAAAAATATGTATTGGGCGCGGTGGTTTTTCTTACCATTGCCGCGGCCACAACTTTGGTATTGCCTAAATTGGTTGGCGACATGGTTGAAAGCGGATTAGGTGCAGACACTGCCGAGACCATTAATTTAAAATTTATGGCGCTGTTGGGCTTGGCCATTGTGATGGCCATATCCAGCGCATTCCGCTATTATTTCGTGATGTCAATCGGCGAGCGGGTGGTGGCCGATTTGCGGGCTAAGTTTTATGAGCAATTGTTGCGGCTCGATCAAAAATTCTATCAAGAAAATTTAACTGGCGATTTATTGTCGCGCCTGTCATCCGATACCACCAGCATTAAATCGGCGGTGGGGGTGAGTGTGTCTATGGTATTGCGCAACGGCTTTATCATGGTTGGCGCAGTGGCTATGATGTTCACCACTTCTTGGTATTTGAGCCTAATGGTGGTCGCGGCCATCCCACTTATGATCATTCCCTTGGTGCTGATGGGCGGTAAAGTGCGGGTTTTGGCGAAAGATGCACAGAGCACATTTGCCGACACCACAGCCTATGCTGGCGAAACTTTATCCGGCATTCACACCGTACAATCCTTCACTTACGAAAAACAAGCTGGCAAGAATTTTAGAGCCAGTGTCGATACGGCTTTGAAAGTGGCGACCACCCGCATCACCGCCCAAGCGCGGTTGATCTCGATCAGCATATTTATGGTGTTTGCCTTGGTGGTTGGCATTTTGTGGATGGGCGCCAACGCAGTGCTTGATGGCTCTTTGGGCTTAGCTGACCTTTCGGAATTTGTGATTTACGCGGTGTTGGCCGCCAGCTCATTAGCCGCGATTAGCCAAGTGTGGGGCGAGATTCAGCAAATGGCCGGTGCGTCTGACCGCATTATGCAATTGCTAGATATGACACCGGGCATTGATGTGCCCAAAAACCCAATTCAGTTGGATAAAAAAGTCAACGGCATTGTTGAATTTGAGAATGTCGAATTTGCCTATAGCAAACGCGACGCGCAATTGTTCAAAGATTTGAGCTTTAAAGTCAATCCCGGCGAAATGGTGGCGTTTGTTGGGCCATCCGGTGCCGGTAAATCGACCATATTTAATTTGCTGATGCGGTTTTATGATGTCAATGGCGGTAAGATAACCATTGATGGTCATAAGATTGATCAGCTAGACCCTAAAACCTTGCGCAGTCAATTTGCCACCGTGCCGCAAGAGGTGATGATTTTCGCCACCAGCGCGATGGAGAATATTCGCTTTGGCCGCATTGAAGCCTCAGACGAAGAAGTGATTGAAGCCGCCAAAGCCGCTGAAGCGCATGATTTTATTATGCGCACGGCTGACGGTTATAAAACCGCATTGGGCGAGCGCGGCATGGCGCTCAGTGGCGGCCAACGCCAACGTATCGCCATTGCGCGGGCTATTTTGCGCGATGCACCGGTACTGCTTTTGGATGAGGCGACCAGTGCTTTGGACAGTGAATCAGAGAAAAAGGTGCAAAAAGCATTAGAGAATTTGGCAAAA
>NVUS02000173.1 GCA_002402005.2 OCS116 cluster bacterium
ACCCAATTAACCTAAGACGTTTGGCCGCACGGCCAATCGCCACCTTGTCGCTAGAAGCACAAGAGAAACACGAAAAACGCGAGCGCGTCTACCGAGATGCGTAATTCGCGTTGATCTTGGGCAGAATAATTGTCTCATGGACTAATCGTCCACTATGACAGTTTATTCTTACAATATCTTAGCGAATTACACATCTGTACTGGGTGTGTGGCCATGGTCTTGGGTGGAATAATTGTCTGTTATGACAATTTGTTCTTACAATATCTTTGTGAATTACATATCTGTGCTGAGTGTGTTGTTTTGATTTTGGGCGGAATAAGTTTGAGCCAAGCCTTCGGGCTTGGCTTTTTTTATGCGTAGGCGAAAAAAAACCGCAGCGGTTAGGCTGCGGTGAGTTGATGTGCCTCTAATGAGGCACGGCTGAAACTGTCGGTTAAGTTAGAAAGGTAGCAATACATCTAAGACCTGTTGGCCATAGCGTGGTTGTTGCATGTCGCTGATTTGACCACGGCCACCATATGAAATGCGGGCTTCGGCAATGCGGCTGCTGTCTATCGTATTGTCACTATTAACATCGGATGGGCGGACGATGCCGGCAATGATAAGCTCTCTAACCTCAAAATTAACCCGCACTTCTTGGCGGCCTTCAATGACTAGATTGCCATTAGGCAATTTTTGAATGATGACGGCGGCGACTTTTAGATTTAAGCTTTCTTGACGGTTAACTGAGCCATTGCCGGTCGATTTACTGGTATTGCCGAAGCCAACCAATTTTGAAGGGTCAAGACCCAAATCGGGCACAGCATTGGCAATGCCTTGAATGATACCGCCAAAGGCATCAATGCCAAATTCTTCGTTAGATGTGCGGCCTCTGGTGGTGGTGTTGGCAATTTTGGCTCTGTCTGAAATGTCAATATTGATGGTGACAATGTCGCCAACATCCGCGGCGCGGTTGTCGCCAAAAAATGTGCCACTGCCTTGTGACCACAAAGACGCAGCATATTTTTTACGAGTTTGTTTTTTACCCATTGGCATTTGCACAGCACGATAGCCGACTTTTTCGGTTGGGCTTTCAATCGATGTCAGGGCGGGTGCTTGGCCAATGTTTTTTAAACGATCGCCAGCGCCACATGCAGCGAGCATGGACAGAGCGATGAGTGCGCCTGATATTTTAAAGAGTATATTTGTCATGGTTTCAGCCTGTTTATTTACTTATTTTGATGCAATTTTTGCATTCGTTTGTAGTGAATTGAGGGTCATTGCCTGATCTATGCCAGTTACAATGGCATCAACTTGTCTGCCTGATTGTAGGTTTAAAACGCGGATGAGTGAGCCATCTGCGCCAGTGGTGAGGGCGCGGGCTTTGATGTTTAAGCGAACGCGGCCCATTCTGAATTGCAGATTGATGATGCTGTTCTTTTTGACCAGATCGGCGAGTTTAAGCAAATTCTCATTCACCGGTTGCATGGCTCTGATGCTATTTTTTGCCGATTTTCCGACAATGTCTTCAACATCTAACAGGACGTTTGCTGCCACTCTGCGGCTATTAAGTTGGATGAGTTTAATGTCCGAAAGTTTGATGATTTGATCGCGTCTTATGTTGTTTGCAAACACCGGAATGCTGATCATATTTTCGACTTTGCCGCTGAGTTGCTGGGTGCGGTAACGGCCATTGGTAAAATATTTAAACTCAATGTTAAATTGGTCGCTGAATGGGCGGTAAGTGAAATCTGAGATTTCGAATTTTGAATAATCGCTGGCTGCGATGGTGATGGTTTTGAAATTATCGTTGAGATTGACCCGGGTTTGGCTGGTATCGCCAGAAATATATTGATTGGCAATGGCATGATCGATGATCAGGCTTTTGATGGTTTCCACATCGATGGTTTTGGCTTTGCGAATGATGGTGACTTTGGTGTAATTGTGCAGGTTTTTCCAATCAAGGTCATATTGATTGGCAATGGCTTGCAAATTTTTGAACGACAAGACACCTTTGCGGCCAAGCGGCGGGGCTTGAAACAATTCATCATCAGAAAACGGGCCGTTGACATCAAAAATATCACCAAGACGCACCACATTGTCGTTGACTTCAACCTGATCAGAAACCAGCATTTCGGCAGCGGCGAAATGCGGAACTGCCAAACATGCTGCGCCGATGGCGATGAATGTATAGGCTTTAGATTTTAGGCTTTTGATGATGTTCATAAGGTTATCTTTATCGGTCACTAATTATTTAAGTCTGGCGGTGATTGACATCATTTCATCGGATACGGTGATGACTTTTGAGTTCATCTCATAGGCCCGTTGGGCGGCGATCAAATCTGAAATCTCTTGAACAGCGTTGACGTTGGATTGTTCTATATATTTTTGCAACAAGCTGCCGGCGCCTTCATTGGTTGCGATCACTGTATTGGCGGCGCCAGAAGAAGGGGTTTCGAGCAATAAGTTATCACCGATGGCTTCGAGGCCAGCTTTGTTGGCAAAACGGGAAAGGGTGATTTGGCCCATATTGGTGACCGCAGTGTCATCATCCAAAAAGGCTTCGACCATGCCATCAACGCTGATCGAAATGTCACGGGCATTTTCGGGGATGATGATGTTTGGCACAAGCTTATAACCATCTAGGGTGACCATATTGCCTTCTGAATCACGCTCGAATGTACCATCTCTGGTGTAAGCGGTTTGGCCATTTGGCATTTCGACTTGGAAGAAACCTTCACCTCTAATCGCCACGTCTAGTGCTTTGTCGGTTGGGCTTAAGCCACCTTGAGTCATGATGCGGTAAGTCGCGCCGGTTTTAACACCCGCACCGACTTGAATGCCTGAGGGCACTGTGCTGCCATTCGCTGATGAGCTAGAGCCGCCGCGGCGTAGATTTTGATAAAGTAGATCTTGAAATTCGGCACGTTGGCGTTTGTAGCCAGTGGTACGCATGTTGGCGATGTTATTCGAGATCACTTCAACGTTAAGCTGTTGAGCCATCATACCGGTAGATGCTGTGTGTAGAGATTTCATGGTTTTTTCCTAACTGTATGATTAATTGACTTGCGCTAATTTATTGATTGAGCTGGTTTTTAATTCGCTCATTTTTTCGATCATGTTGGCGCTGCGTTCATAGGCCCGTTGCACTTCGATCATTTTGGTGATTTGTAGAACTGGGTTTACGTTTGATTTTTCGATCACGCCTTGTGCCACCATGACATTGTCTGGCCGTTGTGCTCGCTCTGGCGATGAGAAAAGGTTGGCGCCATCTTTTTGCAATAGATGTTGGTTGTTAAATACTGAAATATCCAATCTGCCACGTTCGCCTTGGTTGGTTGAAACCATACCGTCTTTGGCGATGGAGATGTCAATCTCACCTGGTTCAAACCGGATTGTTTCGCCATTCACCATCACTGGAAAGCCGGATATAGTGACCAATTGGCCATCGGCATCAAGTGAGAAATGGCCGTCTCTTGTATAGCGGTCACCATTTGGAGTTTCGATGGTGAACCAGCCTTCGCCGTTAATGGCAACATCTAATGGGTTGTCTGTGGTTTGCATTGGGCCGGTTGTGAAATCGCGTTTTAGGCCAGTATCGGCTACATATGATAGATAATTAGAACCTGCTGAATGACCGGGCATGCTCGCACCTGGCATGATATATTCCTGCATGATCAGGTTTTCGACCTTAAAGCCGGCAGTGTTCATGTTGGCTAGATTGTTCGCAACTGTATTCAATTGCCGTTTGAGGGCAACTTGTTGTGACAGTCCGATTCTAATTGCGTTATTCATGGTTCAGCTCAATTTATATTTTGATCATGTTTTTTACATGTTGCCTATATCAATGCATTAAGCGTGCCAATTTCTAAACCTATATAAAACAGTGTGTTATGCGGGGGTGATGGATTGCGAGTGGCGAAGGGGCAAAAAATGCAGGGTAAAAATTGCCGCTTTTGTCAGAAGTTAATGATTCATTAACCATAATTTATGTATGAATATAGTGAAAAGATTTATGAGTTTTTGGCGAATCTGTCATAAAGGACGATGAGGCAATACATACAAAGTAGCGAATGAAATATTATGGCGGAAACAGATGGCACGGTCGATGAGACCGAAGAAGATGCAGCTCCAAAAAAGGGCGGCAAGAAAAAACTAATCATTATCATTGTGGCGGCGATTGTTATATTGGCCATTGGTGGTGGTGCAGGCGCTTACTTTATGGGCATGTTTGATGCCGAAGTGGTGATGGAAGATGGCGAAATGCCTGAACCGGTCAAAGAAAAAGTTGTTTACCAATATTATGACATGCCTGAAATGTTGATTAACTTGCAGGCCGATGGCGGGCAAGTGCGTTATTTGAAGCTGCTGGTCAGCGTTGAATATGAAGCAGGCATTGACACGGCGTCGGTGATTGCGGCCAAACCACAAATTGAAGATTTATTTCAGACTTATTTGCGCGAATTGACGCCGACTGAGCTGCAAGGGTCTATGGGTGTATTTAGATTGAGAGAAGAGTTGTTAAAGCGGATTAATTTAATCCTAGCACCTGAACGCATTAACGGAATTTTATTTAAGAAAATTGTTGTGCAATAGGCTTAGATTGAGAATGGAACAAGCATTTATGTGCTTTAGAGGTAGACCTGTCTGAAACAGATGATGATGGAGAAGACCTAACCGCAGACTGGGGTGCGGCGCTTCAGGAACAAGTTGAAGGTGAAGGCGGCACGTTTGACGAAGACGTAGCGGCGCAGTGGGCCTCCATGATGGATGAGCCCGATGATGAAGATGGCGCGCGCGGTGCAACTGAACGGGTTTTAAACCAAGAAGAAATTGACGGCTTGTTAGGCTTTGACCCCAATGATTTGGGCGAGAGCGAACAGCGCGGTATTGAATCTATTGTCAACTCGGCATTGGTTTCATACGAACGCCTGCCGATGCTTGAAATTGTCTTTGACCGTTTGGTGCGCTTGATGACCACCAGCTTGCGCACATTCACCTCTGACAATGTTGAGGTGAGCCTTGACAATATATCATCCATTCGGTTTGAAGATTATTTGAATTCTATTCCCTTGCCAGCGATTCTATCGGTATTTAAAGCCGTGGAGTGGGACAATTTTGGCCTGCTAACGGTTGACAGTAATTTGATTTACTCGATCGTGGATATTTTGCTTGGTGGCAGACGTGGTGTGAACAGCATGCGGGTTGAAGGCCGGCCTTATACCACCATTGAAACCATGCTGGTTGAACGGATGATTCAGGTTATTTTGACTGACGCGCGCGTGGCGTTTGAACCAATTGGCAGCGTGCATTTTAAAATTGACCGGTTGGAAACCAACCCACGTTTTGCGGCCATTTCGCGCCCACAGAATGCCGCCATTTTGGTTAAATTGCGCATCGATATGGAAGACCGTGGCGGGCATATTGAATTGATGTTGCCTTATGCCACTTTAGAGCCGATCCGGCATTTGCTGATGCAAGGCTTTATGGGTGAAAAATTTGGCCGTGACAGCATTTGGGAAGACCATTTGGCCAATGAAATTTGGCGCTCGGAAATTGAAATTGAAGCGGTTTTAGATGAGTTTGAAATGCGACTTGGTGACGCGATGAATTTTGAAGTGGGCCAGACATTATTGTTAAATGTCGGCGAGAAAAGTGACATTATTTTGAGATGCGGCGAAGTGAATTTGATGACCGGTAAAATGGGCAGAAAAGCTGACCATATCGCGATATCTTTGAACAATAAACTATCTGGGCGGACTACAGAATTTTCATTGGGTGATGCGCATGACGATACGCCAATTGAAGGGGTGAAATGACGTGAATATGGACTCTTTTTCGCTCATGACTTTTTTAGAAGTCGGCCTGCTTATTTTGTTATCTGTCGG
>NVUS02000174.1 GCA_002402005.2 OCS116 cluster bacterium
AGCCACTTCTTCCAAAGTGGTAAAGCCTTCGGTGGCTAGCAGTTGTGAAATGGTTTCATCCACATCCAGCGCTTGCGTAAAGCGATCTGTAACCAATTGGAATTCGGCACGATGGCGTTCGCTCTCTTGCTCTTCGGTCAGGATTTCGATGTTCCAACCAGTAAGCTGAGTTGCCAAACGTACATTTTGACCACGGCGGCCAATGGCCAGAGAAAGCTGATGATCGGGCACAACCACTTCAATGCGATCAAGCTCTTCATCTAGTAATACTTTTGCCACTTCGGCTGGGGCTAAAGCGTTGACAATGAATGCTGCCAAATCTT
Source organism: OCS116 cluster bacterium (assembly GCA_002402005.2). Taxonomy (GTDB): domain Bacteria; phylum Pseudomonadota; class Alphaproteobacteria; order Rhizobiales; family OSC116; genus OCS116. The sequence goes on from NVUS02000174.1 coordinate 324, forward strand.
CTGTCCACGGCACGATGTCAATTTTTTCGCCGCCAAGTTCGTTAACTACGGCTTGCACCCGCGCACCACGCATACCGACACAAGCACCAACCGGATCGATAGATGAATCTGACGAGATAACCGCGATTTTCGCCCGGCTACCGGGGTCACGTGCGACGGATTTAATTTCGATCACGCCGTCAAAAATTTCGGGCACTTCTTGGGCAAATAATTTGCTCATAAATTCTGGGCGGGTCCGTGATAGGAAAATCTGCGGGCCTTTTTGCTCATTATTCACATCATATACATAAGCACGTACGCGGTCACCATTGCGTAGGTTTTCGCGCGGTAGCGCTTCATCACGGCGGATGATGGCTTCGCCACGGCCAAGATCGACAATGACATTGCCATATTCAACCCGTTTGACCACACCATGTACAATGTCGCCAACCCGGTCTTTATATTCATCAAACATCCGTTCGCGTTCGGCGTCACGTACGCGTTGCATAATCACTTGTTTGGCACTTTGTGCGGCAATACGGCCAAATTCGATTGGCGGTAGGATTTCGGCCAGAATGTCGCCATAATTGGCATCTGGGTTACGTTTATGGGCTTCGGCCAAGCTGATTTGTTGGCTGTCATTTTCAATTTCTGATGACACTTCGAGCAAACGGCGGATGACGGTTTCGCCAGTTGTCGGGTCGATGGTCACTTGAATGTTATTGTCGGCGCCATAACGGGCGGATGCGGCTTTTTGAATGGCATCGGACATGGCTTCTAAAACGACTAATTTATCGATCTGTTTTTCTTGTGCCACGGCACTGGCAATTTGTAATAATTCCAAGCGGTTTGCACTAATTGCTGCATCAGTCATTTGTCTCTCCATCTTTAGCATTGTCGTCTTTAGTATTGTTTTTGGCGCGGGCTTTTTGAGCCTTTTTGCCAGCATTTAATAACGCATCGGTAATCACCAAACGCGCTTCTTCAATATTGTTGAAATCTAGGCCAATCAGTTGAGGTTCACCAAAACCTTCAACTTCGACAAAGATACGAATTTCATTCTCTTCGACATCAAAACCTTCGAGCTTGCCGCGGAAACGTTTGCGGCCGTCAATCATATTTGCCAGCTCAACTTTGGCTTCCATGCCTGCATTGCGCTCAAAATCTATGGGGCGTACGAGCGGACGGGACATGCCGGGTGATGAAACTTCCAAGCGATATTCGTTGGCAATTGGGTCCTCGACCTCTAGCACCGGCGAAATGGCGCGGCTAATTTTGGCGCAATCATCAACACCCAATGTGCCATCGGTAAGGTTTTCGGCCATGATTTGCACGGTCAGACCGTCTTCATCACCAATGATGCGCACCCGCACCAATTGATAACCGGCATCTTCGATAACCGGTTCGATAATCTCGGCGATTACCTTGGCTAGGCCGTTTTCGTTGGCCAATCTTTTGTTCATGTCTACCATATGGCAAGTCTCATTTTGGCAATAAAAAAAGCGGGTCACTGTTGCGACCCACTCATATTATTTATGAATTTTACATGCTTATACTCCGATTTACGGCGGAATGCAAGTTTTTAATGTGGCGTACGCAGCAGACACCAATTGCCGCTAATTTGGCATTTCTGTTTCCCCCGTTTCCAAAACACCCATACATTTCAGTGAGCGCGTGTTCGGGCGTTCGAAGCCGGGGCTGCCAGCTAGCTGACCGCGCGTCGGCCTTAGCGCGCGCCTTTAGGCTTCTGGGCGCACTCACCGAATCGCAGGGATTTTTGGTGGCAGTTAGAAGCTCAGAATTTGCAGTAGGGGGCAGATAGACACTCTGAGTTTGCTGCGAGGAGTAGATATAGACTCAGAATTTGCAGCGTGGGGCAGACAGACACTCAGAGCTTGCGGAAGAAAAGATACGCTGATTTCCGGCCGTTCCGCTGGGCTTTCTGTTCATACCGTGTTGATTGCCAGCCCTGCGGCGGTAGCAACCAGTCCTGATCAGCCTTGGCCAACCATTCGAAATTATCGTCATTCATTAAATGTCGCAGCGTCCAACTCACATAGTCGGGGATGTCTGAGGCGACAAAGAAAATCGCACCTTGTTTCAGCACCCGGGCGATTTGTGCCATATTTTCATCACATATAAACCGGCGTTTGTTGTGTTTGCTTTTGTGCCACGGGTCTGGGTAAAGCAGAAATAATTTGTCTAAACAGCCATCGGGCAGGGCGTCTAGCACGGTGCGGGCATCATCAGCATGTACTTTGATATTGCTGATCGCGTCATCTTCCACCTCAATTAGCAATTTAGCCACACCATTTTGAAACGGCTCGCAACCTATATAGCCAGTGTTGGGATTCTCACGCGCTTGGCGGGCGAGATATTCGCCACCGCCAAACCCAACTTCCATGCAATATTCCTGCTTGGGCGTATCGAATAAAGCCTCAATGCCATTATTTTTTAGCAGATCTACATCCAGCGCCACTTTTGGCAAAAAATTATCAAGCAGATCGAATTGCCGTTGGCTCATGCCTTTGACAAATGTACGGCCATGCACTTTGCGGCTTTTGTGTAGTGGATTATTGGGGTCGTATTTATCTTCGTTCATGGGAACACTTATTAGAGGATTGAGAGATTAACGGCAACATAAAAATGAGACCCAAGGTGCGAACAGCGCCCGTCGCCACTGCGATGCCCTCGCGGAGGCTCGTGCAAAGCACGAAATAGCCGTGAGCGATATAGGAGGGTCGTATTTATCTTCATTCATAAAAAAAGGCTCTCAATCGGTTGATTGAAAGCCTTATAATATAATTATGGCAATTCAGCAATATTATTTAACCGCAGCTTTCAACGCGTCAACAAGATCCATTTTTTCCCAGCTAAAACCACCATCAGCTTCTGGCTCACGGCCAAAATGGCCATAGGCCGCGGTGCGGGCATAAATAGGTTTGTTAAGTTTCAAATGGGTGCGAATGCCTCTAGGCGATAGATCCATAACTTCGGTCACGGCCACTTCTAGTTTGGCATTATCGATATCTGATGTGCCATGGGTATCGACATAAACCGACAAAGGTTTGGCCACACCAATCGCGTATGACAATTGAATGGTGCAACGCTGCGCCAGCCCAGCAGCCACAACATTTTTGGCTAGATAACGCGCGGCATAAGCTGCGGAGCGGTCGACCTTGGTTGGGTCTTTGCCCGAAAACGCGCCGCCACCATGCGGGGCTGCACCGCCATATGTATCGACAATAATTTTGCGGCCGGTTAAGCCGGCATCGCCATCTGGCCCACCAATGATGAATTGGCCGGTTGGGTTGATGAAAGTTTCGGTCTTATCATTTATCCAGCCATCGGGCAGGGCGGCTTTGATATAGGGCATGACGATGGCGGTCACATCAGCTTGGCTTAAGCCCTCTTCATGCTGGGTGGAAAGCACTAGGGTTTCAACCCCAACAGGTTGGCCGTTTCTGTAGCGCACTGAAAGTTGGGTTTTCATATCTGGGCGCAAACCGGGCACTTTGCCAGCGTGGCGAGCCTCGGCCAAACCGCGCAAAATGGCGTGGCTATAATGGATCGGGGCGGGCATCAGGCTTTCGGTTTCGTTAACCGCATAGCCGAACATAATGCCTTGGTCGCCGGCACCTTCTTCTTTGTCAGTAGCGCTATCAACGCCTTGAGCGATGTCAGCACTTTGGGCATGGACCAAAACTTCGACATCCATATCTTTCCAATGAAAGCCTTCTTGCTCATAGCCGATCTTTTGAACAGCATCACGCGCCAGCTGTTCCATTTGGGCATGTGTTGGGGCGTTTTTGCTGCGCACTTCGCCAGCCAAAACCACTTTATTGGTGGTGGCTAGGGTTTCGACCGCAATGCGGCTTTCGGGGTCTGCGGCCAAAAATGCATCGACAATTGTATCCGAAATATAGTCGCAGATTTTGTCGGGATGGCCTTCTGACACAGATTCACTGGTGAATAAATAGTCTTGACGAGACATGGTGAGTCCTTTTATTTGATGAGTCAGTAACACTACTCAGTTTAGAATATTTCCATACATAGAAACACATGTAGAATTCTTTATATGTTTATGTGATGCATAATATAGTCAATAATTTTAACATTTCAATAATGAATTAAAAAACAGGTGTCTTAATAAAAAAAAACCTGTTTAAATTGTACGAAATGAGGGTGTAAGCGGCGTTAGCCTTTGGATGAAAAATCAATATTGTCGGATAAAGCGCGGACCAAATCGATGATGCGACGCCGAATGCGCACATCTTTGATTTGCGAAAAAGCCTGACCCAGTTGAAAACCCTCGGCGCTATTCATAAAATCATAGGCGAAACTATCGCCACTATTTTCGGAAAAGCCGACTTGTTCTTCCTCATTGGGTATATTTTCGAAGAAAAAACTAACCGGCACGGATAGAATTTGAGAAATTTTATATAAGCGACTGGCACCAATTCTATTGGTGCCTTTTTCGTATTTTTGCACCTGTTGAAAGGTTAATCCTAAGCTTTCGCCAAGCTTTTCTTGACTCATACCCACAAGCATACGGCGCATGCGCAACCTACCACCAACATGAATGTCAATCGGATTTGGTTGTCTTTTGTTCATATGAACTGTTCCTAATCATCGAAATATTCGTAAAAAAACTTATGAATATTCATTAAAACCATTATGATAACGGTAATTCCCCCGAAATTACTCCATTTTTGGCACAAGCTTACTTAAGAATCAAGGCAATTAAACGAAAAGATAATGCCAATCTGCTTGAAATGCTCTTGGTTTCGCCATGTTTTACTTAGAAAAAAGACAGCCATTTCACAAAAATAGTAGGTGAAATTTTTTGTGGTAAACGGCCATCCAAAATGGCGGCCTTGCCATGTGGCAATTGTGCCACCACCCGCCCCAATGGATCAAATATGGCGGTGACGCCAGAATTGGCATTGCGCACCAATGGCAAGCCTTCTTCTATCGCCCGCATACGGGCTTGCGCCAAATGTTGATAAGGGCCGATCGAGCTACCGAACCAACTATCATTGGTTAAATTCAAAATCCAATCTGGGCGGTTTATACGGTCGACCACTTGACCAGAAAATATAATTTCAAAACAGATATTGACCGCAAAGGCCGGAGTGTTTTTAAGATAGATATTGCCAGGTTTTTGGCCGGTTTTAAAATCGTCTTGCAGGGGAACCAATTTATCAACGCCGATTTTTCGCATCAGATTGCTGAGTGGTAAATATTCGCCAAATGGCACCAAATGATGTTTGTCATATTTGCCTAACCGATTGCCAGCGGCATCGAAAGCCAAGACACTGTTAAAAAATTCTATTTTTCCAGCAATGCTTTGTTTGCGCACCGCGCCGGTGATAAGATAGGCATCCTCATTTAAAATGCGGGTGGCTTCGCGCATGAAACTGCTGCCCGGCTCAAGCAAAAATGGCATGGCAGATTCTGGCCAGATTAAATGCGTGACATTGCCAAGCCCTTGATTTTCGGACGAAGTTTGGCGGGCACTTAATTCTAGATAGCGGTTGGCGATGACGCTGCGCATTTCGGGCCGCCATTTGTCTTTTTGAGCGATGTTGCCTTGCACCAAACGCAGCAAAATATCATCGTGATATTGGGTCGGGTTTAGGTAAAGCCGCACGCTGCCCGCGCCCCACATAATCACCAGTATACACAAAATACCGAGCCATATGCTGCGCATTTTAAAGCCATTATTGACCATTAACGCCGCGCTGAGGCTGAGCAGGGTGATGATGAAGGTCAGGCCATAAATGCCCCAAATGGCCGCACTTTGTAACATGGCAGTCGAAAAATCGAAGGCAAAACCTAATAAATTCCACGGCAGGCCGCTAAAAACTTGACCGCGCAAAAATTCCCAAAAAGTCAAGGAAAGTGCCAAAATGATGACGTTGCGGACACTGCCCGCCCAAAATAGCCGTGCGGTTAAAGTCGCTAAGCCCCAAAAAACCGCCAATAGCAATGGCAATAGGGTGACGGCGA
>NVUS02000175.1 GCA_002402005.2 OCS116 cluster bacterium
TATTTTTATGATTTCTATATCATATTCTTTGAGTTTTTTACGTAATGTATTGCGGTTTAACCCCAATATTTTCGAGGCTTTAATTTGGTTGCCGGCGGTTTGCTCCAAAACATAGCGCAATAGGCCGGGCTCGACTTCGGCCAAAAACTGCCTATACAGGTCATCATTCTCCAATATATCTTGGCTGTCAAAACAATTTTCCAGCCACATACGGATGGATTTATCAAGATTAAGTAGATTACCCGACATGTCGCCAAGCGGTTGATACATAGGCTGTTCATGGGCAATTTCGGCCTCGATAATGTCCTCAGTTACCTCGTCTTGCGGATAAAGCGCCACCACCCGCTTGACTAGATTTTCTAACTGTCTAATATTGCCCGGCCAATCTAGCTCACGTAATTTATTGATGGCCTCCGGCGTAAATACCTTACTGCCCAAACCTTGTTTTTCAGCCTGAACCAAAAAGTGATTGACCAGATCGGCAATGTCATCTTTGCGCGCCCGCAATGGCGGCAAATTAATCGGCACAACGTTAAGCCGATAATATAAATCCTCACGAAACTGTCCCAAACGAATGAGTTGGGTTAAATCTTGATGGGTGGCAGCCACGATGCGGATGTTGGTTTTGATCGGCTTTACGCCGCCCACCATGGTGAATTCGCCCTCTTGCAGCACTCTGAGCAGCCTTGTTTGAGCTGACATTGGCATGTCACCAATCTCATCCAAAAACAATGTGCCGCCTTCGGCTTGCTCAAAGCGCCCACTATTGCGGGTATTTGCACCGGTGAATGCGCCTTTTTCATAACCGAATAGTTCAGACTCAATCAGGTCTTTGGGGATTGCCGCCATGTTAATCGCCACGTAAGGGCCGTTTTTGCGTTTGCTAAAATCATGCAATACCCGCGCCACCAACTCTTTACCCGTGCCAGATTCGCCAGTAATCATCGCGGTTAAATCGATTTGGGTTAAGCGGGCTATAATGCGGTAGATATCCTGCATCGCTTGGCTGCGGCCAATCAGCGGCAGGTCATCATTGACATTGTCGGCCGGTTTGGCTTTTTTGCCGTCTGATTTTGCACTTTGAATCGCCCGTTGCGCGGTGGCCACCAAATCATTCAAATCAAATGGTTTGGCTAGATATTCATAAGCGCCCTTTTCGGCCGCCGTGATGGCGGTTAACACGGTGTTTTGCGCGCTCATAATAATAACAGGTAGCTCTGGACGGCGTTTTTTAATCCGCGGCAACAGGTCAAACCCGCTTTCATCGGGCATCACCACGTCGGATATCACCAGATCGCCATAACCATTCTCAATCCATGACCATAATGTACTGGCATTGCTGGCTGCCCGCACACGATAGCCGGCACGGGTTAGCGCATGGGTTAACACGGTGCGAATCGCGGCGTCATCATCGGCAATTAAAATTTCTTCCATACTCTATCCTCGTCCCTCTATTGGTTGCTGTTCAACAGTGGAAATAATATTCTAAATTTTGCGCCCGATTTATCGCCGACATAATCAATCACCGCGCTATGATCGGCAATAATCTTGGCCACCAAAGCCAAACCAAGACCTTTGCCGCCTTTTTTATTGGTCACAAAGGCATCATAAATATGCGGCACAAAGGCGCTGTCAATGCCGCTGCCATTATCCTCTATGGTCAGCTCAAACGGCAGGCTGAGCAGTTTATCGCGGTTAGGCACTTTTAGCTTTAGCCCGGCTTTATAGGCTGTGGTTATTTTTATCCGGGCATTGGGCACATCTTCCAACGCTTCGCAAGCATTCTTGATTAAATTGAGCAACACTTGGATCAGCTGATCCTTATTGCCACTAATTTGCGGCAGACTGGGGTCATAATGTTCAACAAATTTAACATGTTTGCCAAAGCCATTGCTGGCCAGTTTTTTAACATGATCAATCAACAAATGAATGTTGATTGATTCATATTCGGGCAAGCGGCCATCGGAAAATTGCTCCATCTGGTCGATCAAGTTACATATCCGGTCGGTCTCATCGCATATCAGCGTGGTCAATGATTTGTCATCTGAATTGGCGGTTGCACCCAATAGTTGAGCTGCGCCGCGTATGCCTGACAATGGGTTTTTAATTTCGTGCGCCAAAATTTCAGCCATATTGGATATGGATTTTGTCGCGTTGCGGCTTAAAATTTGCGATTCAATCATATTGGCCATGCCGCGCTCGATGAACATAATGCTCATATACCGGCTTTTGCCATCGCCATGATTCTCCAACAGCCGGGCTTGGATGTCGACAATTTTGGTGACATGCAGCCGCGGAATTTCAAACTGAATTTCATATTCATTGACCGCAATTTGCTTTTGATTGACCTGCTCGATAAGCGCCAAAAGCGGGCTGCCAAACAGCACCAAATTGGCGATATTTTGCCGCAACAATATCGGCGCGCCCATTTCGAAGAAATTCTCGGTGGCGCTGTTGACATATTGTATTTGCCCGCTGTCTGAAATGATCAGCAATGGATGGGCAATGGCGTTCAGCACGGCAGGATAAAGACTTTCATCTATGCCCATATTTTGATTCGCCATTTCTCGTTTTGCGACTGGCATTGTTTGATTTTTTGTTTTACTCATAATTCCCCATCACTCATTCACCATTGCGCTCAATACCGGCTCAAATGCCGATTGTTTAGCCATTTGCTCGTTAAAAAATGCTGAAATTTTCAGCTTCACCTCACTTGATGCATCTTGTGAGAAGATGTTTTTACGCCATTGTTTCAAATCGTTTTTATCGATTACTATGTTTTCCAAATACCAGCCCAAATGTTTGCGGGCAATGCGCAAACCGAGATAGTCACCATAGTGAGCCAGCATCATTTCGAAATGCTTGAGCACCAATTCATGTTGCCACTGTAAACTTTTGGGTTGGGGCAAGGTTTTGTCGGTTAGATATTGCCCGACATCGCCAACAAACCACGGCATGCCATACGCCCCGCGACCGACCATAACGCCTTGCGCTCCGGCCAATTTCATCATCTTATCGGCATCGGATAAATGATTAAGGTCACCATTGGCAACAACCGGTATTTTAACCCGTTTGGCGGTGTCGGCAATTTTGGCCCAATCGGCCGTGCCTTTGTAAAATTGATTGCGGGTGCGGCCATGAATGGTCAGCATTTGGATGCCGGCTTGTTCGGCACGATAGCCAATTTCAGGCGCGTTGAGCATATCAAAATCCCACCCCAAACGCATTTTCAGCGTCACGGGTTTTGAGGTCGCCGCCACTGTGGCTTCTATCAGCCGCAATGCATGATCCGGATCGCGCATTAGGGCTGAACCAGACATGCCGCTGATCACTTTACGCGCCGGGCAGCCCATATTAATATCGATAATGTCTGCACCCATATCTTCGGCAATTTTTGCGCCTTGCGCCATCCATTTCTCTTCACGTCCGGCTAGCTGGATGACAAAGGGTTTGAGGTAATCGCCGCCTTCGGTTTTGCGCAAGGTCTCGACATTAGCTTTGGCCAATTCTTCGGACGCGACCATTTCGGAGATCACCAAACCAGCGCCCAGCTCGTGAGCCAAGCGCCGAAAGGGCGCATCGGTAACGCCAGACATTGGCGCTAACAAAGCGTTATTTTTGAGAACAATATCTGCAATTTGAATCATAAACGAAACATACCTGAATTTGCCTATTTTTTTAGCACAAATAGCGCATTCGCAGCAAGTGCCTTTTATTTAATCACGTGTTAAATGCATCAATATATGATTTTATTGCATAATTTGCCGATTTAAATTGAAATCAGGTCAGCATTTCGGTTAGTTTGTACAAATTCGCCCATATTTATAAAGCGGCGTTAAGGAGAGAAACATGTTTAAAAATTCTATGCCCGCCATGGTAACCCCCATGAAAGACGGAAAAATCGACGAAAAGGCTTTGGCCGATTTTATAGAATGGCAAATAAAGGAAGGCTCATCTGGCCTTGTGCCTGTTGGCACAACCGGTGAATCGCCAACCCTTAGCCACGAAGAACATAAACATGTGGTTGACGTTACCGTTGAAGTGGCCGCTGGCCGTGTGCCGGTTATGGCCGGTGCGGGCTCTAACAACACCGCTGCAGCCGTGGAATTTGTGCTACATGCGCATAAAGCCGGTGCTGATGCTGTGTTGGTGGCAACCCCTTATTATAACAAACCAAACCAAGCTGGCCTTTATGCTCATTATAAAGCCTTGAATGATTGCGCCGATATACCTATATTTATATACAATATACCCGGCCGCAGCATTATTGACTGTAGTGTCGAGACCATGAAACGCTTATTTGAGCTGCCAAACATTGTTGGTACAAAAGACGCAACCGGTGATATATCGCGCGTGACGCAGCAACGCCTTGAAGTTGGACATGATTACATTCAACTGACCGGCGATGACTTATCTTGCGTTGGGCATTTTGCCTCTGGTGGTGTCGGTTGTATTTCGGTCACGGCCAATGTGGCACCGCGCTTATGTGCCAACCTGTATGACGCTTTGAATGCCAATGATTTTGCCAAAGCCCAAGACATACAGGAAAAGCTAATTAGATTGCATGCGGCAATGTTTGTTGAACCGAGCCCAGCGCCAGCAAAATACGCTTTGACCCTGCTTGGCAAATGTGAAGAAGACGTAAGACTGCCGATATTGCCGCCGAGCGATGAAGCCAAACATGTTATAAAACAAGCCATGATTTTTGCCGGCTTGTTAAATTAGAACCAAATTAAGCGATTGATAAAATGGCTAAAAAGAAAAAAGACAAAGGTAAAGACTATATAACGGGCGCCAAAACGGTCGCTGAGAACCGCAAGGCACGTTATAATTATGAAGTTTTGGAAACTGTGGAAGCCGGCATTATGTTGCTGGGTTCTGAGGTCAAAAGCCTGCGCCATGGCGGCAGTAACATTGCCGAAAGCTATGCTTCGATCGAAGGCAATGAGTTGTTTTTAATCAACAGCCACATTGCTGAATATACCCGCGCCAACCGCGAGAACCATCAGTTACGTCGCCATCGGAAATTATTGTTAAAGCGCAAAGAGATTGACAAAATGCGCGCAAAGATACAACAAGATGGCATAACCGTTGTGCCGTTGAAAATGTATTTTAACGAACGCGGCATGGTGAAATTACTGCTTGGCTTAGGCAAAGGCAAAAAGAACCATGACAAACGCCAAAGCGAAAAAAGCAAAGATTGGGCGCGTGACAAAGCCCGTTTGATGCGTGACCGTGGCTAATCAAGCTTAAGCAACCAATAGACATAAAAAAACCGCAACGCTGGCCTCAGCATTGCGGTTTTTTACATTACCACATTTTTACCACATTTATTCTTGGCCTCAAGAATCTCTGTCGACTTGGCTTGGTTTGATGTTACCTTGTGCGTCTTTACGCCCAATAAGTTGTTTTAAATCATTTAAATCAATGAATTGATCGGCTTGACGGCGAAGCTCATCGGCCACCATAGGGGGGCGACTTTTGACGGTTGAGACGATGCTAACCACTTTACCTTTGCGTTGTACGGCTTCGACCAGGCTTCTAAAATCACCGTCGCCTGAGAACAGAACGATATGATCAACTTGTTCGGAAATTTCCATCACATCGACAGCCAATTCAATATCCATATTGCCTTTGATTTTTTTACGGCCTGAAGAATCGATAAATTCTTTGGTTGGTTTGGTGACCATAGTGAAGCCGTTATAATCCAACCAATCAATCAATGGACGAATGGGGGA
>NVUS02000176.1 GCA_002402005.2 OCS116 cluster bacterium
CGGCGCAACAAAGCAATCACCAATGCGCCAAAAGCACCAACAGCGCCGGCTTCGGTCGGGTTTAAAAACCCACCATATAGGCCGCCCAATACCAGGGCGACGAGAGAGAATATCGGCACGGCTTTGCGCACAATGTCCAAGCCCGAAAGCTCCTCAAATTCAACTTCATCTTGTGCCTCATCACCCGCTTCAAATACCAAATCTTTGCGCCATCTGGCCATAGCAATAATCGCCAACGAAAACAAACCAGCCAACAACAAACCAGGCCCAACACCCGCCAAAAACATCCGTCCAACCGATTCCTCAGCCAATACCGCGTAAACAATCATCAGTAAAGACGGCGGTATCAGCATGCCCAACACCGAGCTGCCCGCCACCACGCCGGTGGCAAAACGTTTGGTATAACCATGGCGCGCCATTTCAGGCACAGCCACTTTAGAAAATACCGTTGCCGAAGCAATGGAAACCCCGGTGATCGAGGCAAACACGGCATTGGCAAACACTGTCGCCACGCCTAGGCCACCTACCAATTTGCGCATCAACCGTTCAAATACGTCAAACGTATCCTTCCCAACCCCTGAGACGGTCACCAACAATCCCATCAAAACAAAGAGAGGCACAACCGCAAACAAATATTCGCGCAAACTATCATTGGCCACAGAGCCAATCATGCTCATTGCCACGCGCTCATTGCGGATCATCATCACTCCGCCAAACGAAACCAATAACATGCCAATGCCAATCGGCATGCCTAATGATATGGCCAAAATCAAAATACCAATTGCCAAAATGCCAATTTCTATGCCGGTCATCTATTCTTCCTTAAGCGTAAAAATGGCTTTTAAACCTGCTATCACATGTACAAAAAACTGTATGGCCGCCACACTGATGCCGATTAAAATCATCAGTCTAAATGGCCATGTCGGCAAGGTTAAAACCCCAGTCACGCCGATATAATTGTCAAATTTCAAATCTTTTAAGAGAATTTTATAAGTAGAATTGGCTATAAAACCGCACAAAATAGCGCCAACCAAATCCCACATGGCTTTTACAAAAGCTCCTGCTCGGGGGAATTTTGCGGTAAATGGCGGCAGGAATAATTCAGTCCTCGCCAAACGCTCATGTCTTACCGTTGTGCCCAATTGTAAAAATACAATCATCACCAAGGTCAATGCACCCAATTCAGAAACCAGCGGCAGCGAGCTACCAAATAGGTTTCTCATCACCACATCCGAGCAGATGATAATCATCAACACCCCAATCAATATGGTACCAATGGCGCCCAGCCCGTCTGCTATAAGCGACCAATAACGTAACAACCAATGGCTTTGCCGCTCCTTGATGGGAGCGGCAAAATTATTGTTTTTCTCATTCACTATATTTTCCAAACCTAGATAGAGTATAGTTTTATATTGAGTTTATTTAAGACTTAGTTCAAGTCCCAATTGCGCAATGGTTTTTCACCTTTTTCGCGTAGACCATCCATATAAGCTTTCAAGAAAGCTTTGGCAGGAATGCCGCGTGCTTCTGTGGCTTCTGCCCATTCACCAGCAAGATCTGGCAATCTGTTAATCCACTCTTGGCGCATTTCTTCAGGCATCACAGAAATGGTCACAGGGACATCTTGGTCTTTGCCAAGTTCAACCATTTTATCCATAAAGATTTCATGGCGGGTGATCATATCTTTGGCATGTTCATCAGAATAATACTGACCAGCGGCAAGCATGGCGTCTTGCACTTCTTTGTCCAAGCTATCCCATGTATCTTTATTGATGGCCAAACCACCAGAGAATACCGTACCAAAATTAACCCGTGTGATGTAAGGCGCAACTTCATAAATTTTGGTTGGCAATACACCTAAAGCCAATGACAAGGCACCATCAGACACACCAGTTTGAATGTCGGTATAAAAAGTTGGCAACGCGCCATCAACAGCTGTTGCACCTACACCGCGCAACCAAGTGCCTAGCACGCCTGGGGCTGATAATTTGACGCCAATAAGGTCACTTAAATCATTAATCGGTTTCTTGGTATAAAGATCATAACTGTCTGAACCCGTTGCGCCTAGATAAACCAGATTATACTGCTCCCATTCCTTTTTAAACTCTGGGAAGCTTTCATAAAGCTCACCCAAAGTGCCCAATTGCGCCGGCACATTTGTGGTGGTGAACGGCGTAAAACCAGTCACTTGGCTCAATGGCATTTTGGCAGCTTCAAGGTAGGAAAATACCCAACCAATGTCTGTCACACCTTCTTCAACCGATGTCAGTGTGGCGTTGGCTTTGTAAAGTTGACCACCAAAAGCTTCTTGCCAATTCACTTTAAAATTGCCCGTCTTGGCCAAAATTTCATCAACCTTTGGCATAAAATGGCTTTGGATAAAACCAATCCATGGAATGACGGTTGGATGGCTAGAAGCCACGGTAATGTCTACCGTTTCTTCGGCCATGGCAGCTGGAGCAAAACTCACCGCTGCGCTCAATAACAATGCGCTTAGTATTTTCTTCATTTAATTTCCCTCTTAGTTGGACTACTTCTTTATTGTTTATTTAATTGTAAATGTCTGGCTGGATTTATTCAGCGTGATGGTCACACTGCCCTCATTGACAAGCCATGGTCTAACGGTAAATTCACGTGCCCCGCATATATGCATCGGGTCGCGCTGCGCAATTTCAACGGCCGCATCTCGCGAGGCCGCACGCACCACAACAAGGCCCTCGCCTTCCCAGCTTTCTTCATCATCTGTCCACATCGGGCCAGCTGCATAGAGAATCCCTTCAGCTTCAAGTTCAACCTGAAACTTAAGATGATCTTCTAAATTCTGAAATATTGGTTCAAGCCCATTTGTAGCTGTGGTAAAAATAGCATAAAGCTGTTTTTGTAACATATCGCTACTGGCTTGCATCACATCGGCACGTGGTACTGATTTTAACATATTTCTTCCTCCCAAAAGAAATGAATTGGCGAAATTAGCTTTCACTCAATTGTTGACGTATTTCATCCCCATGTTCATCTAAAACAGGTGGGGCCATAATGTTTAACTCAGGTTCGCCATCAAAATTATACGGTGCACGCACAGTTTTAAATCCATTTTCAAGCGGGTTAATGTCCGATAAGTGCGGCGCTTCAACCGCAATGTTTAAATGTTTGGCTTGCGCATCTTCTAACGCTTCATCCGCGTCATAAGCGGCCGAATGTGGCACTTCTTTTTCTAGCAATAAAGCACACCATTCATCGCGGGTTTTGGTGGCAAAAACCGGAGTAAGAATATCAATTAAATCTTCTTGATGCTCAATCCGTTCCAGCCGTTCTTCAAACCTTGGGTCGGTCAGCAATTCCAATTTGCCGGTCGCTTCAATAAAACCCTGCCAAAATTTTGGTGGTGATGACATATGAATGGCCACCGATTTACCATCAGAACAAGTAAAACTATAAGACTGCGAAACCTTCGGTCGGCTTAACGGTCCCATAATTTCGCCTTCAGAGAAATAATGCGTAAAACTATCCAAATTAAAATGGCACATGGCTTCCAGCATCGAAATGTCTAAGCGCCGACCTTTGCCGGTTTTGGCCACATCTAACAATGCCGCCATAATGCCCAAAGCCGCATATTGCCCGGTTACCGAATCGGCAATAGCAGGGCCAATCACCCGCTGCCTGTCTGGTGGGGTGAGCAAGCGTAAATAACCACTGGCGGCTTGTGCAACCGTGTCAAATGTCGGCCGATTGGCCGAAGGCCCATCCGTGCCAAAACCAGTGATGGCGCAATAGATAAGCTTGGGGTTTATTTTGCGTAAATCCGCCTCGCCAACGCCCAAACGCTCGGCCACACCCGGTCTAAAATTCTGAATGAAAACGTCAGCGGTTTTGATCAACGCATGAAATGTCGCCAAATCATCAGCCTGTTTGGTATCTAACGCAATGGAACGCTTATTGCGATTATAAGTCTGGAAATGCGGCGAATATAACCCGCCTTTAAACGCTCTAAACGGATCGCCCGACCCCGGCCGCTCAACCTTAATCACATCAGCACCTAAATCGGCCAAATGCATACCAGCAGCGGGGCCCGTGATATATGTGCCAAGCTCAATAACCCGAATGTCTTTTAATATCTTCATATAGTTGCTTTCACTCAGATGTATCTTGTGGCTTAGGCTGCTCGCCATCATAATCAATCGCCAAATCAGCTTTATGCGACATAATGAAGCCGATAGAGCGGGTGGATTCTTCAAATAAATGTGCCACCAAACCTGCGGCACGGGCTAACAAAGGCACACCTTTCATGGCCGCCAATGGCCAACCAGCATCTAACATCACCGCCGGAATTGCGCCCGAAACATTAATAGGCAACGGCCGGTTGATAATCTCTGGCGCATGTTTGGCCAGCAAACGCAGCATTTCAATATTCTCACCAGTCACATCATGTTCATCGGCCAGTTTCAGCAATATATTGGCGCGCGGGTCGCCAGCACTATGTTGCGGATGGCCAAGCCCCGGCACTTTTTGGCGGGTGGCTTTTAAGTTTTTAAGACTTTTAATCGCCGCCGCTTCCCTGCTAATGCCGCTATCTTTAGCATCCTTTATGATTGCCACTATATATTGTCCAGCAATTTCACTACTGCCAGCCACCACACTGCCCATGCCCAGCAGGCCCGCGGCCATTGCGCCTTGCCATGCATCAGGCCCTGCCGCCAAGGTCATTCTTGCAGCTTGCACACTTGGCACAAGGCCGTGTTCGGCAATCGCCACCATGCAAGCATTGGTCATAAATTTTTGTTTTTCGCTGGGGTTTTTACCAGTCACCAATAGCCAAAAATAATCGGTAAAATCTGTCTTGCCAATCAATTCACTACATAGATCATACCCACGCACCGTCACACCATCGGCGTCCGATGTGGCTATCGCAGTGAATGATTGATCTTGCTTGCCTATTCTCATTTATCTGACTCTCTTATAATTTATTAAGTTTGCACGCTTGGGTAATCTTTACCCAGCCAATGTTCCAGTTTTGCGGCATATTCGAGCTGAAAGGCCAACGGGCCTTTTTCTTTCATATAATCCTCTTCATAAATGGCTATATATATGGTCAGGCATAAAAAGAAATGCGCGCCCATTTCAAACAAAGCCACATAATCATGGTTGATCAACACCTCCCGCTCATGCGCAGTCAATGAATGAACGGTGCTCATTTCGGCTTCATTCAACCGCGGGCCAATGGATTGCTCCCACGAGGCCACCATGGCGGCAGGGTTGTCTTTATAACGCTGTAATAA
>NVUS02000177.1 GCA_002402005.2 OCS116 cluster bacterium
CCAGAGCATTGATTACCAGCCAACTGTCTTTTCACAGCCTATACTGGGAAACATCCTGCCGATACTCGGGCACTTCATTTATACGTTCGTTTAAGCTCACTGTTAGCACTTGCACCACAGGCATTCCCTTCGGTCCGTGCGCTCCGCTAGCCGACCGCGCGTTAGCCGGCAGCGGCTTCGAACGGCCGCTGTCGCGCTCACTGAAATGGCCTTTGTTTGGAAACGAGAGCAAACGCAAATTCAGAATTTACTTTAACTCACCGCTAGCTTCTGCAATTCAACCAGCTCTTTAACGCTGGCTTTGGCTAAGCCGAGTAGGCCGATAAACTCTTCTTCGGAGAAAGGGTCAGCTTCTGCTGTGCCTTGGATTTCTACAATGCCGCCGCGGCCAGTGAGTACAAAGTTTGCGTCAGTTTCAGCCTTGCTGTCTTCGGCATAATCAAGATCAGCCACTAGCTTGCCGTTGTAGATGCCGCAACTTACCGCTGCCACATGGTCTTTGAGTGGGTTTTCGGTTAGGTCGGTATTCTTTTTAATCCATTCGATGGCATCATATAAAGCCACCCATGCGCCAGTAATGGCTGCGGTTCTAGTGCCGCCATCGGCTTGGATTACGTCACAGTCAATGGTGATTTGGCGCTCGCCTAGCACTTTCAAATCCACCACGGCGCGTAGTGAACGGCCGATTAAGCGTTGGATTTCTTGGGTGCGGCCGCCTTGTTTGCCGGCTGAGGCTTCGCGGCGCATGCGGCTGCCGGTTGAGCGTGGCAACATACCATATTCTGCCGTTACCCAGCCCGAACCTTTACCACGCAACCAAGGTGGCATACGAGTTTCAACCGATGCGGTGCACAAAACATGGGTATCACCAAATTTAACCAGGCACGAGCCTTCGGCATGTTTAGAAAATCCGCGTTCCAAAGAAATGGCCCGGATGTCGGCTAAATTACGGCCAGAAGGGCGGTGATTTTTATCAGTCATGTTGCGTCCTAATATGAGTTTAATTGTTTTAGGTTTACCCGCCCTAAAGCTGATAAGCAAGATTTATCTTGAATAACCATAGCGGCGCACTAATATACAAATAATGACTGATAATTACGCATATTTAGACCAAATGAACAAGCGCTCAAAAGATATTTTCAAGCATCTTGTCGAGAGTTTTTTAAAAGATGGCGCGCCGGTTGGCTCGCGCACCTTAAGCCGCGCTTTGCCCAATAGCTTGTCGCCGGCTTCCATCCGCAATGTCATGAGCGATCTCGAACACTTGGGCTTAATTTCCGCACCGCACACCAGCGCTGGGCGCATTCCCACCCAAAATGGCCTGCGTATGTTTGTCGATGCCATGCTCGAAGTTAGCCATATAAATCAAGAAGATCAGCAATATATCGAGCAGCAAATGGCGCACCGTGCCGCAGCTAACCACAAACAGAATGTCGATGACATTTTGGGCGAAACCAGCTCTTTATTGTCCGGCCTCAGCCACTGCGCCGGCATTGTTTTAACCCATAAACAAAGCCGCCCCATTCAGCACATTCAATTTATGCGGCTCGATAGTGTTAAAGTTCTCCTTATTTTGGTCTATCAAGATAACGAGGTCGAAAACCGCATTTTACAAGTGCCCGCTGGCCTACCCGCGTCAGCGCTTGAGCAAGCCAATAATTACCTCAACGCCCATGTCACCGGCTTAACCATTGCCGAGGCCGAAAAAGTCATCGCCAAAGATATGGAAGCCGCCAAACAAAGTCTCGACAGTTTAACCTCCGAATTGGTCGCCTCTGGCATGGCAACATGGTCCAGTGGCAATGTCGATGAACGCAATCTGATTGTGCGCGGCCGCTCCAATTTAATTGATGATGCTGCAGGGCTCGAGAACCTCGACCTAATCAAACGCCTATTTGATGATTTGGAAACCAAGAAAGAATTGGTAAATCTTCTAGACCTTGCAGATAATGCCGAGGGCGTGCGCATCTTTATTGGCGCCGAAAATAACCTATTTTCTATGTCAGGATCGTCCCTAGTTGTATCCCCCTTTCATGACGAAGAAAAGAACGTGGTTGGGGTTTTGGGCGTCATTGGCCCCACTCGTTTAAACTATGGGCGCATCATCCCTGTGGTTGATTACACCGCCAAAGTTGTAGGCCAAATGATAGGTAAAAAATTCTAGACAATAAAGTATCAACCTTTTAGGAAACAATTTCTTATATTCGCCATCCTAAAGATTCAAAATGAAAAAGATATTATTAGCTCTGCTCTTGTCAACTTCAATAAACATTGCCCACGCTGAAGAAAATAGCCTAAGCGAATTGATTATGTTAAACTATATAAACGATGCGAAGCAACTTATTGAAGCCGGCGTAAATGTAAACCAGTTGGATGAAGATGGTCAAACCGCACTGGCTGTTGCCTGCACATTTCATCGGCTAGACATTGCAAAATTATTGGTTAAAGCTGGCGCTGATATCAATGCAAAAGATGAAGATGGCATAAGCGTGGTTGAAGGATGTACCTTAAAACCCTATATTGATAAGCCAGAACCAGTTGTTGATTATCTTATATCTATTGGCGCTAAGTGAATAAAAAGCATATATTTGTACTTTTTTCTTGATTTTTGCGTGATAAAGACTGATATCAAATAAAGTTTTTGCCATATCGCAAATATAGGATTTGAATATGAATAACCCACAAAACCCATTTGATGCCGAAGAGCAAGCCCGTATGGATGCTGAGCGCGATTTCGAAACTAATGATTTTGATGATGACAATGATTTTGAAGCCGCATCAGAAGCCAATGATGAAGCCAGCCGAATGGCGCCTTCTGAAGTTGAAGCCGCCGCCGAAGCCTTGCAAGCTGCCGCCACACAGATCGAAACCCTAACCGAAGAAGTGGCTAGCTTAAAAGACCGTCTATTGCGCGAAATGGCCGAGATGGAAAATCTACGCCGTAGATCTGCCAAAGAAAAAGCCGATGCATCTAAATTTGCCATCACCGGTTTTGCCCGCGATATGATCAGCGTTGGCGACAATCTCGACCGCGCATTACAAGCTCTACCAGCCGATGTGCGCGAAAATGCGGCCGATGAAATTAAAAATCTATTCACCGGCGTTGAGATGACCAATCAAGAAATGATGAATATCTTCGACCGCCATGGCATCAAGCAATTGAACCCAAAAAATGAAAAATTCAACCCGAATTTCCATCAAGCCATGTTTGAAGTGCCCAATACCGAAATTCCGAACGGCACGGTTACCGAAGTGGTGCAAGTTGGTTACGCCATTGGCGACCGCGTATTGCGTCCAGCACTTGTTGGCGTATCCAAAGGCGGGCCAAAATTCGCACCGCAAGTCGTGGCTGATACAACCACCACAACAGAACCCGATTTAGGCGGCAGCATTGATACCAGTGCTTAGGTAACCCCCATACGTAGGTAAACCTATGGATATCGAAACCGAAATTTTGACCACAGTCCCGACCATATTTATCTTGTTAAATTGGTTCGGCATTGTGGTTTTTGCCGTTTCGGGCGCATTGGCCGCATCGCGTAAAGAAATGGACATTATCGGGTTTATTATATTTGCCAACATCACCGCCATTGGCGGCGGCACTGTGCGCGATATGATGCTCGGCCTGACCCCCGTTTTTTGGGTCGGCGATTATCATTATATCATCGTGGCCACCTTGGTGGCGACTGTGGTTTTCTTCACCGCACATATCTCCCAATCCCGGTTCACTTTGCTGCTATGGGCTGATGCCATCGGCATATCGACCTTTTGCGTTTTGGGCGCTCAAATTTCACTCGATGCCGGCATTTCACCGGTCAGCGCCATTCTTATGGCGGTCATCACTGCAAGCTTCGGTGGCTTAATTCGCGATGTTTTGGCCAATGAGAATAGCATATTGTTGCGCAAAGAAATTTACCTAACCGCCATTTTTATCGGCAGCGCTTTTTATATTGGGTTGATAGAATTGTCGATAGATAAAAATATCGCCGCCATTACCGGCTTTTTGTCTTGCCTTTTGATCAGAGGTTTGGCACTTAAATATAGCTGGTATTTTCCGGGCTATAAAAGCCGAGCC